>NZ_JBBKBF010000002.1:0-133701 GCF_037892625.1 Phocaeicola sp. ICN-14070
GTTTTCATCCGAATGTAAATCTTTTTTCCAATCCTTTTCAGAATCAGGTCTTTATAATTCTACAATTCGTTGATTTTCTGAAAGAAACACACATCCTGATAAGAAGTGCCTACCCGTATCCAGTCCTTCAGGATGCCACATTCAGTATAGCCTGCCGAAGTGAACAGCTTCCGGCTGGCTACATTCCCCACCGGCACATAGGCATACAATTGCCGGAGCCCCAGCAAAGAGAAGCAATGTGATTCCAAAAGAGAAAGCGCCGCCTGCGCCACTCCCTGCCCCCGCAAGTCCTTCCGTACCACAATTCCTACTTCCGCCCGGTTGTGACGCGCATCAAAAGAAAACACATCCACAATACCGGCCACTCCCTGCTCCTCACATACTATCATCAGCCGCAGTTGCCCGTCGGCATACAAGTCATTCTGACTCTCCGCGATGTAGCGTTTCATCTGGTAACGGGAATAAGGACCCGTAGCCGTACCCAGTTCCCAAAGTGCCGCATCGTTCTCAAACGAGAGCATCACCTCCAAATCTTCCGGCTCGGGTGCGCGAAGACTGACATTTCCCTGTTTCATAACCTTCTCATTTTTCCGGTTCGTCTTTCTGCAAATCAAGCTCCCGTATCAGGCGGCCGCGTCCCGGCACACAAAACAGCGAAGCTACCAGCAGCATACCCATACACAACAGACTGGTAACATCGAGCGTAGTATAATACACGGTCAGATTAAACAGTGCCGGAGCCAGCAGCATGGCCAGACGGATTTCACACCAGCGGCGGTAGCTCACCAACGCTTCGGGCAAAGACAACTGACGGACATAGCGTGTCAGCGAAAGGCTGAACATGCGCAGCGACAAGGGTATCAGACATACCGTCAGCAAGATGCCGACAGTCTGCAAAATGTATTCCGCCTGCGCATCGCCCACCATACTTCCCTGAGGCAACACATCCGTTTCATACAACACACACCCTGCCACGACGAGTATCCAGAACAAGGCAAATTCCGCTTCCAGCACACGAAGCAGACGAGTCATTCTTTTTTCCATTTCGTTCTATTTTTAAAGGGTTCCGGTAAACGCCACGCGGTTCACAATGGAGCGTCCCAGCGTCACCTCATCCGTATATTGTAATTCATCACCAATGGAGATTCCACGGGCAATGACGGTTATCTTCACATCGCAGCCCGCCAGTTTGCGGAAAATGTAGAAGTTGGTGGTATCTCCTTCCATCGTAGAACTCAGCGCCAGGATTACCTCCTTGACGGTACCCTCTTTCACACGATTTACCAAACTCTCTATCTCCAAATCTGAAGGACCAATGCCGTCCATGGGCGAAATCACCCCGCCCAGCACATGATACAGTCCGCGATACTGCTGGGTGTTCTCTACCGCCATCACATCGCGTATATTCTCTACCACACACACCGTGGTCACATCGCGCGAAGGATTGGAACAGATGCGGCACACATCCGTATCGGAAATATTATGGCACACCTTGCAATACTTCACCTCTTTCTTCAAGGTAGAAATGGCACTGCTGAAGGCCTCTACCGTGGACGTGTCCTGACGCAACAAATGCAGCACCAGGCGCATGGCCGTTTTCCGTCCGATGCCGGGAAGCTTGGCAAACTCCCCCACCGCTTTTTCCAGTAAAACTGAAGGATATTGTTGATTCATGTTTATCGCTTCTTTAATATGAATGGCAAAAATACGGATAAAACGAGAACCGACCTCCATTTCGCAGACATTATTTTCAAGGAAGTCTTCCACCGAATCCCGTTTTTATATTACCTTTGCATAAAACAACTCACAGATATAACCTATGGACATAACCAGCGCAGAGTTCGTCGTAAGCAACTCACGGGCCGACATGTGCCCCCAGACTCATCTTCCGGAATATGCCTTTATCGGGCGCTCCAACGTGGGAAAATCCAGCCTCATCAACATGCTGACCAAGAATCCCAAACTGGCCATGACTTCGGCCACACCGGGAAAAACCTTGCTCATCAACCATTTCCTCATCAACAAAGAATGGTATCTGGTAGACCTTCCGGGCTACGGCTATGCCCAGCGGGGAAAAAAGATGATGGAGAAAATCCAGAAGCTTATTGAATACTACGTGCTGGAACGGAAACAGATGACCTGCCTGTTCGTCCTCATCGACAGCCGGTTGGAACCGCAGCGCATCGACCTGGAATTCATCGAGTGGTTAGGAGAAAACGGCATCCCCTTCGCCCTGATTTTCACCAAAGCCGACAAGCAGAGTGTGGGAAAGACGAAGGCCAGCGTAAACCGTTTCCTGGACACGCTGAAAGAGCAATGGGAAGAGCTGCCTCCGCATTTTATCTCTTCTTCGGAGAACAAGACCGGACGGCAGGAAATCCTCGATTACATAGAACAAGTAAACCGTTCGCTCAAGGAGCAGGCAGAATAAAAAAATATCCTCCAGACTGCGATTTTCATCCAAACAGTCTGGAGGATATTTTTTCATTATACCTTCCCGCTCAACGAGAGAAAACGATGTTTCCTTCCTTACTCACGTCCAGCCGGACATTATAACAAGCCGCTCCGTCGGGAATACAAAGTGTAACCACGTAACGATAACCTTTTTCATCCACTCTCACAAAGTCCATATCGCTCAGGATGGCGTTGTTCAGAAAATCGGCAGGTACCACGCGGGCAAACATTTCCTTATTTATATCTTTGGAGAACAAGCGGTCCTTTCCCTTGTACACACAGATGTGGATGATATTGTCATAGTAGATATTTTCCACCGGAAGACCTTCTTCATTGATGCTGACAAGGGTTACCCGCTTCTTGGTCGGGTTGATGTACGCATAACCTCTGTAGCGCTCTCCTCCGTGAAAAATAACCGAGTCTTTCTCAAACACCCCGTTTTCTACCACTTTCACCGGAACCACCGTACCAAACGACAAGGTATCCGATTCGGATTTATGCAGGCTCACCGTCTCGCCCACCGACGTGCGGTAGCGCAGGCTGTACGACAGGCATTCTTCTATGAAATAATGAATGGGCTGGGCACTGTACACCGTCATGGTATCATTGTGTACCGAAAAAGCCATCGGGGCATTAATCTGGCTGGCATAATAAATACTGTCGCCTTGAATTTTGAATAAAGGTGCCTCCGTGTTGTCATCCAGCCAGATACCTTGCAACCGTTGTATGACTTCCTGATTTTCATCCTGCTTTTCTGCTCCGTGCTGCTGGGGAGACAGACATCCTGCCAGCATTCCTAATCCCCCAAGGAGCATTCCCAAGCCCATTTTTTTCATGCGTAAATGAATTTCTACATTTTCTTCGGCAAAAATACAACAAATTTGGTTTTCCTCCGAAAAATGCCCGTTGAAAGATACTCCACATAAGAGAAAAATGTATTATTTTTGCAATATGATTGAATTGGCAAAACATATAGAAGTATTATTGCTGGAGAATGATTGTGTCATCGTTCCCGGCTTGGGAGGATTCATTGCCCACAAACGGCAGGCCGCATATTCCATCCAAAAAGGAGAATTCATGCCGCCCCTCCGCACCATTGGATTCAATCCGCAACTGATAATGAACGATGGGCTGCTGGTACAGTCGTACATGCAGGCTTTTAACACCGACTTTCCCGATGCAACCCGCCGGATTGAAAAAACAGTGGCTGAACTGAAAGACCAATTGTACCAGCAAGGTCAGGTCACACTGAACAACGTAGGTACGATTTATTATAACATGAACGGCGGTTATGCCTTTGAACCGGCAGCCGCATCTTATTTCACTCCAAGTCTGTACGGACTGGAAAGTTTCACGCTTCCACAGTTACAGCCTCTTACTGTTTCGTCTTCTCTTAAACAGCTGCTTCCAAAAGTAAACGAGCAGACAGAAAAATCGAAGAAGCATTTCTCCCTGCGTCACTTCACGCGCAACATAGTAGCGATAGCCGTAGCCGTATGTCTGTTCTTCGTACTCTCCGTTCCGGTAGAAAACACGTACATGGACGATGCGAACTACGCCTCTTTAGGTTCTATCAGCATGTTTGATGCCATCCGCAACCAGTCGGTGGCCACCAGCATACAAACAACTCCTCACACAGTAGTTGCACAGAAGGCTGTAAAGAAGCAGACGGGCGAAAAACGTGTCCGTAACAACGTGAACACGCTGAAACCGGTAGTTGTGAAGACGGAAAAAATTGCAGCGGCACCTGCTGCAAAAACAGTCGTAGCTAAAACGGCTACAGCAAAAGCTGAAACAAAGGCAGCCAAATCATCTAAGCAAGTGTCTACACAACCCGCTGCAAGTAAAAAGACGGCCTACATCATCGTAGCCAGTCTGCCGACATCGGACGATGCACAACGTGAACTGAAAAAATTCCAGCAGAAAGGATACAAGAATTGTCAGGTGCTTGAATCGAACGGACGTTTCCGCATCGCACTGGATAGTTATGCCACTTCAGGCGAAGCTTACCAGAAAGTGCAGACGCTGCGTAAACAGGAAGAATTCAAGAGTGCCTGGGTATTCACATCAAAATAAATATGCCCTTTAAAACAGAATGAAAAGAGTAAGATGCCCCAAATGTGACAACTTCATCCAGTTTGATGAAACCAAGTATGGAGAAGGACAGTCACTCGTTTTTATCTGTGACAACTGCAAGAAGCAGTTCAGCATCCGTATCGGAAAATCGAAACTGAATGCCGCCAACCGTAAGGAGGAAGTAATCGACGAGAAAGAAGGCATGCAGGATTTCGGCAACATACTGGCCGTGGAAAACGTATTTGCCTACAAGCAAGTACTTCCGCTGCATGAGGGAGACAACCTCATCGGCCGCCGATGCAAAGGTAACGACATCGACATCCCTATCGAAAGTAATGATCCGAGTCTGGACCGTCGGCATTGTTACATCAACGTCAAGAAGAATAAGCAAGGGAAAATCATTTACACCCTGCGCGATAATGACAGCATCACAGGAACTTTCCTGATGAATGAAATTTTAGGACCGAAAGACCAAATCCGCATTGAAGACGGAGCTATTATTACCTTGGGAGCTACCACCTTGATTCTAAGAGCTGCCGAGGGACAAACGGAAGAGTAAACCGCACACGGACTCTATAATTTTAGGATAACTAATAACTAACAAACCTTTTTATTTCGATTATGGCTTTTACAAACAACGTAATGATTGTCCGGCATAAATTGCTGGAAAACCTGGTTGCTTTATGGAAAGAAAATCAATTAGTAGAAAAAATTGACCGCATTCCTCTGGAAATCAGTCCTCGCCGCTCACAGCCGGTAGGACGCTGCTGTATCCACAAGGAACGTGCCGTTACTAAATATAAGTTGCTTCCGCTGCTGGGCTGGGATATGACCGATGAAACGGATGAGCTGGCTCCGCTTTCTGAATATGCCCGCAAAGCATTGGAACGCAAGGAAAGAATCAAGGAAAATATTCTCTGTGTCATCGACGAAGCATGTTCTTCTTGTGTACAGGTGAACTACGAAGTAAGTAACCTTTGCCGGGGTTGTGTGGCAAGAAGCTGCTACATGAACTGTCCGAAGGGAGCTGTACATTTTAACAAGAAGACTGGTCAGGCACAAATTGACCACGACAAGTGTATCAGCTGTGGTATCTGCCACAAGAGCTGTCCGTATCACGCCATCGTCTACATTCCGGTGCCTTGTGAGGAAGCTTGTCCGGTGAAAGCCATCAGCAAGGACGAACACTACATCGAGCACATCGACGAAAGCAAGTGTATCTATTGTGGAAAATGTCTGAATGCCTGCCCGTTCGGAGCCATCTTCGAAATCTCACAGGTGTTCGATGTATTGGAAGCTATCCGTAAGGGAGAACAGGTAATTGCCATTCCGGCTCCGTCCGTATTGGGACAGTTCAAGGCTACCATCGAACAAGTGTACGGAGCATTGAAAGAGATTGGTTTTGCTGATGTAATTGAAGTGGCCGAAGGTGCCATGCACACTACCAGCAACGAAGCACACGAACTGCTGGAGAAGCTGGAAGAAGGACAGAAATTCATGACTACTTCCTGCTGTCCGTCGTACATCGAACTGGTAAACAAGCACATCCCAGACATGAAGCCTTACGTATCAGGCACAGGCTCTCCGATGTATTATACAGCCCGTATCGCCAAACAGAAATACCCGAATGCCAAGGTGGTCTTCATCGGCCCGTGTATTGCCAAAAGAAAAGAAGCACAGCGCGACGAATGCGTAGACTACGTACTGACATTCGAAGAACTTCACCCGATGTTCCGCGGCTTAGGCATCGAACTGGAACAGGCCAACCCGTACAAAGTGGCATACGAATCCGTATGTGAAGCGCACGGATTTGCACAGGCAGGCGGTGTAGCTGGAGCAGTGAAAGCTTACCTGGGCCCGAAAGCCAACGGCATCAAGATTATGCAGTTCTCTGACTTCACGAAGAAGAACATCGGTGTACTCCGCGCTTACGCCAAGACCGGAAAAGTGGATGCACAGTTCATCGAAATGATGGCTTGCGAAGGCGGATGCGTAACCGGCCCGAGCGCACACAACGATCCTGTAGCCGGAAAACGCCAGTTGAACCAAGACTTGCTGAAACGTACCTTGAAGTACGAAAACAATAATCAGGAATAAACCCATGAGGGAACTTATTGAACGCCTTTACCGGGAGCAGACACTGGCCCCCGGTGAATTGCGTACCCTTCTGCTGGAGTGCCGGGGGGAAGACCTCGACTTTCTCATGCAAAAGGCACGTGCCGTAGCACAAAGCCATTTCGGAAACAAAATCTATATCCGTGGACTTATTGAAATAGGGAACTGTTGTCACAACGACTGTTTCTACTGCGGCATCCGAAAAAGCAACCGCCATCTGAAGCGGTACCGACTGGATGCGGAAACCATTCTGGCTTGCTGCCGGCATGGGTATGAATTAGGATTCCGTACCTTCGTCCTGCAAGGAGGAGAAGACAACTACATGAACGATGACAGGGTAACGGAAGTGGTGACTGCCATACGAACCGAATTCCCCGATGTGGCCATCACCCTTTCACTTGGTGAACGTCCTACACTTTCCTACGAACGTTTTTTTCAGGCAGGTGCCAATCGCTATCTGTTGCGCCACGAAACGCACAACGAAGCACATTACTGCCGCTTGCATCCTGAAGACATGTCACTGTCCAACCGTTTGCGTTGTCTGAACGATTTGAAACGCATCGGATTCCAGACGGGAACCGGCATCATGGTGGGAAGTCCAGGACAAACCGTCGAGCACCTGGTGGAAGACATTCTTTTCATAGAACAATTCCGTCCCCAGATGATTGGTATCGGCCCTTTCCTTCCTCATCATGACACTCCTTTCGCTTCCTGCCCGCCCGGCAGTCTCACGCAGACACTCACGCTGCTTTCCATCTTCCGGCTGATGCATCCGCAGGCATTGATTCCTTCTACCACCGCCCTGGCAAGCCTTACCCCTGACGGGCGCGAGAAAGGCATACTGGCAGGTGCCAATGTAGTGATGCCCAACCTCTCTCCGGTAGAACAGCGAAAGAATTATGCCTTGTATGATAATAAAGCCTCTATGGGCTCAGAAGCTGCCGAAGGACTGCGTCTGCTGGCACAACGGCTGGCTGCCATTGGTTACGAAATAGATAAAAGCCGAGGAGATTATCCCGGCAAAACACTATAAATTACATTACAGCTATGTACAAGATTGATTCTCAAAAGGCAGAAGAATTTATCTGCCACGAAGAAATTCTCGATACCCTGGAATATGCCCAAAGCAAAAGCCAGGACAAGGAACTGATACGTTCCATCATTGAAAAGGCGCGCCTTTGTAAAGGACTCTCCCACCGCGAGGCTGCCGTACTGCTGGAATGCAACGACCCGGAACTGGTGGAGGAAATCTACTGCCTGGCTCGTGAAATCAAGCAGAAATTCTACGGCAACCGCATCGTAATGTTTGCACCTCTTTACTTGTCAAACTATTGCGTAAACAGTTGTACCTACTGTCCTTACCACGTTAAGAACAAGACCATTGCCCGCAAGAAACTGACACAGGAAGACATCCGTCGTGAAGTCATCGCCCTGCAGGACATGGGGCACAAGCGTCTGGCATTGGAAGCTGGAGAAGACCCGATTCACAACCCCATCGAATACATTCTGGAGTCGATAAAGACCATCTATAGCATCAAGCACAAGAACGGAGCAATCCGCCGGGTAAATGTGAACATTGCCGCGACTACGATGGAGAATTACCGCCGCCTGCACGAAGCCGGTATCGGTACCTACATTCTATTCCAGGAAACGTACCACAAAGAGAATTACGAAAAGCTTCACCCCAGAGGTCCGAAAAGCAACTATGCCTACCACACGGAGGCCATGGACCGTGCCATGCAGGGAGGAATCGATGATGTGGGTATCGGCGTACTGTTTGGCCTGAATACTTACCGCTACGATTTTGTGGGACTGCTGATGCACGCCGAACACCTGGAAGCGACTTACGGCGTAGGTCCGCACACCATCAGTGTGCCCCGTATCTGCTCGGCCGACGACATTGACGCTTCTACCTTCGAGAATGCTATCTCCGACGAGATATTCCAGAAGATTGTAGCCGTCATCCGAATCAGCGTGCCTTATACGGGTATGATTATTTCCACACGTGAATCGCAGCGTTCACGCGAGAAGGTGCTTGCCCTTGGCGTATCACAAATCAGCGGTGGTTCCCGCACCAGCGTGGGAGGTTATGCTACCGAAGAACTGCCGGAAGAAAACTCGGCTCAGTTTGATGTAAGCGACCACCGCAGCCTGGATGAAATCGTGGCCTGGCTGCTGAAACTGGGCTACATCCCCAGCTTCTGTACGGCCTGCTACCGTGAAGGACGTACGGGCGACCGTTTCATGTCGCTGGTCAAGACAGGCCAGATAGCCAACTGCTGTGCCCCCAATGCCCTGATGACGCTTCAGGAATACCTCTGCGACTACGCTTCGCCCGAAACACGCCGACTGGCTGAAGACATGATTCGCAAGCAGATGGAAGAGATTCCGAATCCCGCCATTCGCAAAAGAGCCTTGGAAAATCTGGAACGGATTGCCGAAGGAAAACGCGACTTCCGTTTCTAATGTGTGAACTTAAAGCCTGATTAAACGTATGAACGATACTCCCCGTGCCAACCGGCTGCACATCGGTCTGTTTGGTAAGCGAAATGCCGGAAAATCATCACTGATTAATGCCCTGACGCATCAGGATACAGCCCTTGTGTCGGATATCCCCGGCACGACCACCGACCCGGTTTTTAAGGCCATGGAAATCCATAGTCTCGGTCCCTGCGTATTCATTGATACGGCCGGCTTCGACGACGAAGGCGAGCTGGGCGAACTCCGTATCCGCCAGACACAGCGTGCGCTGGAGAAAACCGACATCGCCCTGATGGTCTGTACCGACGAGCACCTGGACGAAGAGTTGCACTGGCAACGCTTGCTGAAAGAAAAGAATGTGCCTGTTATCTGGATACTGAACAAATGTGACCTATTGTCCGATGCCGAACAGACCATGCGCCGCATCGAACAGCAATGCGGACAGGTTCCCCTATTAGTGAGCACCCTCACCGGAAAAGGTCTGGACGACATTCTGCGCAGCCTGCGAAACAAGTTGCCGGATGAAACCATGGCACAAGGCATCGTAGGCCGGCTGGTAGAAGAAAATGATACCGTCATGCTGGTTATGCCACAGGACATCCAGGCCCCCAAAGGCCGCCTTATCCTACCTCAGGTACAAACCATCCGCGAGCTGCTGGACCGCAAATGCCTGGTGATGAGCTGTACCACCGACAAGATAGATGCCATGCTGGCCGCATTAGCCCGTCCGCCGAAGCTAATTATCACCGACTCACAGGTGTTCCGCACGGTATATGAAAAGAAGCCTGCCGAAAGCCGGCTTACCTCTTTCTCCGTCCTCTTTGCCCAGTACAAAGGCGACATCGACTACTACATGGAAGGAGCCAATGCCATTGCCCGACTGACACCGGAGTCACGGGTACTGATTGCTGAAGCATGTACGCATGCCCCACTGACAGAAGACATCGGGCGGGTGAAAATCCCGAATATGCTCCGTAAGCGCATCGGTGAAGGCCTGCAAATCGACATCGTGTCGGGCCCGGATTTCCCGGAAGACCTGGCCCCATACGACCTGATTATCCATTGCGGGGCCTGCATGTTCAACCGCAAGTATGTGCTGAACCGCATCGGCCAGGCCCGCGCCCAGCAGGTTCCCATGACCAACTACGGAGTGACTATTGCCTATCTGGCGGGAATCTTGGATAAAATCGATTACTGATTTATGAAATGTGGCGCATACTTTCCTGCATGCGCCACACCGTTATCCATTCTTTCCAATATCAAAATATTAATATACGATTTCCCGTTCAATTTCCTCAAAGCGAGGGAACAGCAGATTGTTTTCCAGGTGGATATGCTCAAACAAGGCATCCACAAACACTTCCAGTTCCTGCATCAGCAGACGGTAGCTGGCACAGCCATCCTGAGGTACGGAGAAGTGATTCGTCAACTGAATGATGTGCAGGTAGCGGTTTCCTTCCCCCTCGTGTTCCATCTTCATCACCCGGATAGGATTCGATATCGTACCGCAATGCATCGGGGCCATACGCTGTCCCTGTTCCTTTGCAGTGTACAATTCATAGAGATATGGGAACAGCACATTCTCTTCTTTCTGAAGATGCATTTCCAAGTCCTCCAATGATTCACAGACCAGTGCTTTCAACTCATGCAGTTCCGGATGCGCTTCCCCATGTACTCGTTCCACCTTCTCCAGCAACGCCAGCAGTTCCGGTCCACGGGCACGAATTCCCCGATGATGTATCTTCAGGATGTAATCCATCAGCAGGTCCAGCGGCCACGAATCAAACGGAATCCGTCCGTTACCAGCTTCATCCTGACGGAGCAATGCCTGTTCCACTTCTTCTACAGCCAGTCCCAAATCTGCACAGGCCTTTTCCAGCATCACTTCGCCATGACAGCAGAAATCAATGCCATATTTTTTAAATACGCTTGCTGCTGCAAAATCATCGGCCACAATTTGTCCCACACTCGTATACTTCCAGTCTATTGTCTTCATATTTAATTCGTTTTATTGATTACGGGTGCAAAGATAGGCCCTCCGGCAGAGAAACTTTGTCACATACGTGACACCGACCTATAACGAAAGTTAAACCTGCTTCTACGAAAAAGAAGCGCACACCGTTTGCAGAAAAACACTAACTTTGCAGGCACGTAAAAAAACATTTGCACATGGAAACAAAAGAAATACCTATACTTCTGCTTACCGGATACCTGGGAAGCGGAAAAACAACCCTGCTCAACTACCTGCTGAGCAACCGTGAAGGCATCAAGTTTGCTGTCATCGTAAACGACATCGGCGAAATCAACATCGATGCGGAACTGATACAGAAAGGCGGTATCGTAGGCCAGAAAGAAGAGAGTCTGGTGGCTTTGCAGAACGGCTGCATCTGCTGTACCCTCCGTACCGACCTTATCGAACAGATATTCGAGCTGATGAAAATGCAGCGCTTCGACTACATCGTCATCGAAGCCAGCGGTGTCTGCGAACCGGAACCGATTGCCCAGACCATCTGTTCCATTCCTCAGTTGGGTGGTGCCTACACCAAGTACGGAACCTGCCGCCTTGACAACATCGTGACCGTGGTCGATGCCCTCCGCCTGCAAAGCGAATTCGACGGTGGCAACGAACTTACCCGAAAGGACTTGGAAGAGGAAGACATTGCCAACCTGCTCATCCAGCAGATTGAGTTCTGTACCACCGTGCTGCTGAACAAGGTATCGGAAGTCACTCCCGAAAAACGGGAGCGCATCAAAAGCATCATCCGTACCCTACAGCCCCGTGCGGAAATCATTGAATGCGACTATGCCAAGGTAGACCTCGACAAGATTGTAGGCACCCACCGATTCGACTATGCACGGGTGGCCACTTCTGCCGGATGGATTCGGGAGATAGAACGCCCCGTATCCGAAGAAGAAGCGCATCCTCACCATGAAGCACATGCACATGAGTATCATGAGGAACACGAGCATCACCACGAGGAAGGACACGAGCATGCACACGCTCATGAACACTCACACGAAGGCTGCCACCATCACCACCACCATGAAGAAGGTGAGACGGAGGAATACGGCATCAGCAGTTTCGTGTATTATCGCCGCCCTGCCTTCGACATCCATAAGTTCGATCGTTTTGTGATGACAAAATGGCCTCGCAACGTAATTCGAGCCAAAGGTGTATGCTACTTCGCCCACAATCGCGACATGTCGTTCCTATTCGAACAGGCTGGACGACAGAAACAGATTTCAGAAGCCGGACTTTGGTATGCTACCCAGCCGGAAGAAGAAATCGTGAAACTGATGAAGCGCGAGCCCGGCCTGCTGAGAGACTGGGATGAACACTATGGCGACCGCATGCAGAAGATTGTCTTCATCGGCCAGCATCTTGACAAGGAACAGCTCATCAAAGATCTGGATGCCTGTTTGGAATAAATCCGATAGCCATAAAAATAATGATGCCTTCCCGAGTCCATTCATTCCGTGACTCAGGAAGGCATCATGCTTTTATATAAGTAACTCCTGATACCTATTCTACTTCCCTGACATACTCTTTCACCGCATTATCGGCCGATTGCAAGCTTATCTGCCGCAGCACCACCTGCCCCGCCTTTTTATTCTCCGGCAAACTGATGTCCGAAAGACGTACATCGCTCACCCTGTCGAACACAAAAGCCGGACGGAAATCATCTTCCTGCAAACGTAACTTGACATTGTGCATCTGGATACCTTTCACATGGCGCACATAGAATCCCCATGAAGGCAGTTCCTCGAACATGGTAAACTCCGGGTATCCTTTTTCATTTTCCGGCACGTCTTTCAAACGGCTCACCGACATATAGGCCATTCCGCGTGTAGCACGTCCCGGACACACAATCTCTATATTCTCCAGTTTCACGTTTTCAATCTCCGCCCCGTCGACCGACTCAATGGCTATGGCCGAACGAAAAGTATCTTTAATCCGAATATTGTCAATTGTCACATTCTTGAATCCACCCAACGATTCCGTACCAAACTTAATGGCACTGGCACTGCTGATGATGTGGCAGTTGGAAATGGATACCCGGTCGTTCCATGCTCCCCGGTTTTATGCGACTTCAGGCAAATGCCATCGTCCGCTGAGTTGATGAAACAATTGGAGATACGTACATCCTTACAATCGCTGATGTCAATCCCGTCATTGTTCCAATACGCCCTGTTTTCCACATGCAGACTATCAATCGTCAGATCGACACACAGAGAAAAAGAAAGCCCCCATGCCGCACCACTCCTAAAATTAGTCTTCCGAAGCTCCACCTTCCGGCAATTACGCATAAAAAGCAACTTTGGACGTGTGTTCGGCCGTTTGCGATACGTATTATAGTGCTTGTCCACCAGTTCCCCCGTATGATGCAGGCTGTCAATCGTAAGGACCAGTTCCCGGCCTTGTCCGTCTATACATCCTTCTCCCGTAATGCCGATATTCTCTGCCTCTTCCGCATAAATCAGCGCCTGGTCAAAGTGGTCATTGTTGACTTTCAGTTCCTTTTCGGTGCTGAAACCCGGATAATCATAAGGACTCGTACTTCCTAACAGCATCGCTTCCTTTTCCAGGTAAAGTGTCACATTCGATTTCAGTTGCAGGCTTCCGGTCAAGTAGCGTCCGGCAGGGAAGTACAACTGTCCGCCCCCTTTTGCATGAAGTGCGTCAATAAATCCGTTCCTCAAACAGCAGGGGTTCGCGTACCCCTTTCACCGGCACGGTCAGTTCCACCATCAGTCCACGTCCCCGGATTTCTTTTATAAGCGGAGAGTCCAGCTCCTGCAACCGCTGCATCAGATACATTCCCGCATGAAGAGCATTCTCTATCAGTTTCTCCTCGCGGATAATTTTCAGCACAGCCAGAGCTGCGGCGCATCCCAAATGATTACCACCGAACGTCGTACCGAGCATTCCTTTTCGAGCGGCAAACATCGGACTAATCAAGACTCCCGAAAAAGGAAATCCGTTGGCTATACCCTTAGCCACAGTGATAAGGTCCGGCTTGATGCCAGCCCACTGGTGAGCAAAGAACTTCCCCGTACGACCATAGCCCGACTGTATTTCATCAAGAACCAATACCACCCCATAACGTATCGTCAGTTCCCTCAATTGCCGCAGAAAGTCCTCATCAGGAACCTGGATTCCCCCTACTCCTGAAATCCCTTCCAAAATTACGGCACACACATCTCCCTTGGCCAACTCAGTTTCCACTTCCTTTATATCCAAGGCTGCAAAATACACGTTATGATTCGTATTAATCGGTGCATGAAGAGCAGGATTGTCCGTCACTTCCACAGCCGCCGACGTGCGCCCATGAAAAGAGTTTCTGAAAGCCACTACCCGTTTTTTCCCGTATGAAACGAAGCCAGTTTCAGGGCATTTTCGTTGGCCTCTGCTCCCGAGTTGACAAAGAACACCCGATAATCAGGATACCCCGACAGCTCACCCAGCTCATAAGCCAGTCTTTCCTGCAACTTATTCACTACCGAGTTCGAATAAAACATCAGCTGCTGCAGCTGCTCACTCATGCACTTCACCAGATACGGATGCGAATGTTCCACCGAAATCACGGCATGTCCGCCATACAAATCAAGATAGGCCTGCCCCTTCTCGTCATATACCTCACAGCCTTTTCCCCTTACGATATTCACGGGAAAAACCGAATACACATCAAACAGTTCCATCATCCTTTACATTTTACGATATAGCCTGCGGCAAAGTCATTCCATCCTGCCGTATTTCATTTCATCTCCATTCTTGTCATATTGCTTACGCTTGCCGGTGGGAGGGCTTAATAAAGTAATCCGTACCACCTCCGTACGATAAAGGCTTCTCTGCACCGCCTCATCAAACGCATCCATGTGCTTGGGCAGGAAACGTTGACTGATGGCCCGAAGCGCCTCAATCTTCTCTTCCGTATCCGTCACCCGTTCCGCCTTGCCAAAAGCGATGGCCGAACGATATTGAAGTGTAAACGTGCCGTCCTTCGGCCCCACAGTAGGCTGGCACTTCGTAACCGCCGAAAGACATACTTCCGGATGCACGGCAATGGCATCCAGATTATCCCCTTCAGGATCACAATGAAAATACCACACGTCATCACTTGTACAAGCCAGTGAAAGCGGCACCCCGTATGCACTTCCGTCGACCCGGGTAAAGCTGACCGTGATGTAAGGAGCCCTGCGCATAACCTCCAAAGCCCACTGACTATCCATTTCTCTACTTGCTTTTCTCATCTGTAATTCCTTTTATTCAGATTTTTCCTTTGTATTTGTTTCACAAAAATACGGCTCGCCAGTCAATCTGCATGTAAGATTTATGACAAGGGGATTAATTAACACTCCCACAAAAACAGATTAATCCTGCCTTTCTATTGAAAGTAATAAACAAAAAACATATTTTTGCAAAAGAAAATGCAGAAAGACAGATAATGAAAAGCATACCATTCAACGATTATTACAAGGAAAAACTTTTTTCTATTCCACTCTTTAAAGAACTGCCGGATTACCTGAAAAGTGAGATTCTAAAAAGACTTGACTTCCGTCTTCAGGAAATCAACGAGAATACGGTTATCCTGGAGCAAGGAGATATATGCTGTAATCTGTATGTATTGCTTGAAGGAACCTTGGAGGTAAACATTATCGATGCCAACGGCAATGAAGTCTTAATCGAACACATTGAGTCGCCCAGGGCTTTCGCCACCCCTCACCTGTTCAAGAAAGACAACCGTTTCCCCGCCACATTCCGTACGCTGGAAAAATCGGTCCTCCTGACTGCCACCAAGGACTCCACCTTCCATCTTATCAGCAAATATCCGGATATGCTGAAAAGTTTTCTCTGCGTATCAGGCAACTGCAACGTGTGTACCACCATGCGACTGGACGTGCTGTCACGAAAAACCATTCGCGAAAGAATCCTGGTCTATTTACTGAAACAGCTGGATAAAGACACTTCTACCGTGAAACTGACGCATACCCTTACGCAACTGGCCGAATACATTAACGTGACACGTCCGGCCCTGTCTACCGAATTCAATAAGATGGAAAAAGAAGGCATCCTCAAAAGGAAAGAAGGCAATTACATCGAACTGAACCGAAAAGCCATAAAAGGCATTATATAAAGAACAAGGACCGCTCCTTCAATGTGGAACAGTCCTTGTCCTTTTTTATTGCGCACGTAACTATTATTTTTTGAAAAGAGTCGGATTGACGTTCAAAGACACCCATCCCCAGTCTTGCCAGCTTTTGTGATTTCCTCCTTTCACGACATCCATTGTCGAAGTTCCTCTCATCAGCGAGTAACCCACCGAAAGGCTGACATCTTTCATGATTTTCCAGTCCAGCTGATAATCCAGTTCAGACCCTAAGGTACGGTTCAGGCTCTCCAGCTTCACACCTGTGGCGAAATAATGATAATTCAGTCCCATCGATACAGAAGAAGATACCTTATAACCTACTCCTATCTGCGTGTCAGAAAGTCCCGGTGCATAGCCATTCACAAAATCGGACGCATAAAAATAATCCATTGCTCCGTAAAATTTATGATGAGTGCCATACAGCGGATTAAAAGCCCGGTAAGTGGCATCGGACTTCTTACTACCACTCAGGTAATCAGTTCTCACATTGACCGTCCAGCTGTCATTGATAGAATACGAAGCCCGCACACTTCCCATGAAAGCAGAAACCTTGCGTGCGGATACATTCTTTCCTGTCTGATAATAGAAAGATCCTGACAGATTCCATGAGGCCGGGGTGAATTGTACGTACGTGCCCACCGTCTGCATATATTGTGTATCCGACTCTCGGGTTTCGGCATCACCTCCTTCCTGACCCAGATTCATGGCCAGCACAGAAAGTTTCACAGGTGCAGATGCGAAATCATAATGATACCACAAGGACTGCATATTTTTATAAAGTTTGGTCTTGCTGCTGTCATAATATGTTCCGCCTATCAGGGTCTCGTCATTCTGGTTGAAAGCAAAGATACCATCCAGCTGATGCCCTCCATGTCTGTAGCCTATTTTCAGGGCATCATGATAGCGCCCTGCCACGTTCCAGTCCAGTCCTCCCAAAATGCGCTCATCATCATACACCAGCGACTGCCTTCCCAGCTGCATGAACCACGAGTCATTCAGATGGAATGCAGCCCAAGCCTCGTTCAATATAAAACGCCCGTTTTTGTCAACCAGCGCATCCTGCCCCCACACACCGACATGCTGTGCCGAGAACTTCAACGACAACTTCTTGCGTTCATATCCCAAAGTCAGTCGGGCACGTTCATTGATAAACCCCGCAGGTTTATCACCCTCACCGCGGGGAGACAGCGCGCCATTCCGGTATTCTCCTCTTGTACGAATCTGGGCTGAGGCCCAAAAATGACTTTCTTCATTCTCCTGAGCATGGACCAAGGACACCTGCCCAAGAAGCAAAGCCACCGCCCATGCAGACAAAATTCTTTTTCTCATACTCTCAGCGTTTTTATCAGTTCATATTATAGGTGTGAATACTGCTTCCTTGTGCGGAAGGCAGGTAATTAATGCCCCACCAGCACATCTGCAGAAAAACAAAAGAAATCAGCAGGACCGACAATGACAACCGACGCTTCTGCTGTAACCCTATTCGCATGTGAATGTAAGTAAGATACGAAAACCAGGTCACAGCCGCCCAAGTTTCCTTGGGGTCCCACGCCCAGTAATGTCCCCAGGCTTCCTTCGCCCATAAGGCACCGGTAAGCATTCCCAGTGTCATGAACGACAGTCCGACATATACAAGGTTATCACACAAGGCCATTTCCTTCTCGTCACACCGGTTCTTTCTGACCCAGAGCAGGTAAATGGCCATCACGGCAGAAGCTCCCAGCATGGCATAAGCGAACATATAAATAATGACATGAGGAGCAAACCAGGGACTCTGCAAGGCAGGCATGAGCGCTTTATTGTGTATCTCCGGCTTCAGAATATTCACACAGATAAAAACAACCGACAGCAATGTGCCAAATCCTAATATCCATTTATATTTCCACCTTATGTAAGTAATCAGTCCGGCAAAAGGCAAAAAGAACGAATACCACAAACGGGTTTCTCCCATCGTACGCAGAGGAGGACGCTCCAGTGAATGCCACAACAAGCTGATAAATGTACCAAACACCACAAGCCCTAACACCGTACACGCACATGCGCGCAGACGACTCCCCTTAAAGGCACTCCATGCACCAGCTATCCAGCACAGCACAGCCACCAGGGCAAAATAACTAAACCAGTCCCAATTCAGCATATTCTTCTCAACACTTATTATTCTTCTGGGCCGTTACGAACATGCATACAGCCCCCAGCATCATCATTACAATTCCCACATAAACTACCGGAAGCCATGGGTCTGACACCAGTTCAAACACACTGACATCACTCCAGCGACCTTTGCCCTCATCGTAGCTTAACTGATAGATTTTCCAGCCTTCCACTTTCGCCGGCTTATTGACTTCAATTGTCTGCTCAAGCTTTTTTCCTGTCTCTGTATAAATTGTCACCTCAGACGAGAAGCGCCGTGGCTCTCTGTCGGGCATCACCAGGCTGCAGACACTATCGAGCCGGAGCGCCTGATACGGGAACAGAAAACTTCCGCAGCTTACCCAGCCGTCTGCCATCTGCTTTCCATCAGCAGAAGTAGCCCTGACATGGACGGCACACGTAGCTCCCATGCTCGGCCATTCCACGTACCTCACCGTATCTTCTCCTGACACGGAGGCAGCCATATCTATCTTGTTACGTACCTCAATATTCCATCCGGACAACACACCCTGACTGACACCCTCTTCCAAAAGCAGATGAGCAGGTGCGTTGTCTGGCAAAGCTCTTCCGGTAGCATTGTCTATCAGCATCAGCTTGGGAGGATATTCTTCTATACTGAAATTCTTGAGTTCGATGGCCAGTGGTAACTCGGTTAACTGCCCGTTCGTGTCCGTAGCACGCCATTCAGCCTGACCCACACGTGTATTCATCGTCAACCGTTTCATATCGGCACTACCCAGTGTAGCAGATACCAACGCCACGAATAACCCAAAATGATTCAGCAGAAACGGTATCTTCTGAAACCGAAATGAAAATAGGTGCTTGAGCGATACCAGTCCTACGATGGACGTCATCCAAAAATACTCCAACACGAAAGGCCACCATGAAATCATGCGGTTAAACATGGAAATACCCTCAGCAGGTACATGTCCCGGGACCTGCTTAATCATACCCATACAGAATGTAAGGACCGACACAGCTGCCAGCGAAGGAATCGCCGCTTTGTACGACATGGCCCAGCGCACGAAATAAAGCTTTTTCCGCAAAGAATACAATGCCACCAGCCCCACCAGGTAAGCCACTGCCACACACAAATTCAATGGCCAGGAAAAGCTGTTCCAGTCTACTCCACCCGTCATCAAATGAAGAATAAGACCTATGACGAGCAATCCCGCACAGGTCATTATTCCTTCTTTTATCCCCCAAGTATTTTTCCACATAACACTTAAATGATACGTTCCTTCAGTTTTGCTTCTTTCAACCAGTTCGGAACCGTTTCATTCAAGAAACGTTCTTTAGCAGCTTTTTCAGCCGGGATGTCCAGACCTATGAACTCCTGCGCTTTCTCTTTGGTAGAAATATCCGGCATCGGCACACTCTCCGTGTAACCGTGCTTAGCCAGAATACGGACAAGAGAAAGACGGGCCTGCAGTGCTCTGTCCAGTCCATGCGACAGGATTCGCTGAATTTCCTGAGGTGCATGGAAAGCAGCTCCATGAGAAGCTACTCCAAAATCCCAGCGCCACTGAGCTTCACGCAGCAGTTTCAATACCGGTTGCATTTCATTCTCTGTCGCTCCCTTATCCCAGGCGAATTTAGCTTCGATATGTGCCGAAGCCAGTTCTTTTTCCAGACGGGTTCTGATCTCATTGGCCTTACGCTGACGTTCATACACGTTATTGCGCAATGTTTCTTCACTTTCACGATGACACACCTGACACGTACGGTCTATCATGGCAAGCGGACTCTGGATGTGATGGTCACTGAATTTCATTCCTCCCTCACTCTTATACGGCATGTGACAATCGGCACACGATACTCCTCTCTGTCCGTGAATGCCCATCTGCGAAATTTCATAGTCAGGATGCTGTGCCTTGAGAATCGGTGTACGGCTCAAAGCATGCGTATAGTCAGAAAAGCCGGCTTCATCGTAATATTGCTCGATGGCCTCTACCGTCATGCCCTTGTCCCATGGGAAAGTGAGGTACTTGCCGTCTCCTTTAAAGTAATATTCCACATGACACTGTGCACACACCAGCGAGCGCATTTCCTGAGGAGTGGCTTTTGTGATGTCTTTTCCCTGACGGGCAAAAGCTTCAATCAGGGCCGGACGGCTGATATGCAAATCCATTGTTTCTGAATCATGACAATCTGAACAGCCTATCGGATTCACAATCTCATTGCCGAAAGCAGCCCACTTGTTATTGTAAAATGAATCTACCCCTATCTCCTGCATCATACGCGGCACATCAGGACTCTTGCAGGTCCAGCAAGTAGAGGGCTGAGGGCCGTCTTTTTCACCCTGAGGTGCTCCTGTTCGCAACGTGGCACGAATGTCTTCAATGGCATGCATGTGGCCACGAGGAGTGGCATAGTCTTTTGAAAAGGCATAGCCTGCCCAAAGAATCACCATCTCCGGCCGCTGTGCCAGCACATCCACCTGCACATTTCCGTTGAATTCACTTTCAAAATCTGTGCGGGCAGTTTCAGTCCAAGTCTGATATTCTCTCGGGAAATCTCCCTGGAATTTCTCGTTCTGAGCCACAATCCCTTTCATCGGATTCTTCCGGTTATTAAATATGCTTGCCACTTCGGCCCTGCGTTCTGACAACGCAGACACGGCAAGTCCTAAACAAAACACGACGGCCATTGATGCACCAAACAACAGCCATCCCTGCCAAGATTTAAAATTATGAATCATACTATACGAGTTTTAAATTATTCTTTCATCTTTCTCAACCATTCCGGAACTGGTGAATCCGGCAGTGGCACAATGGCCGCCGGTGTGGACGACAGACTGTTCTTTCCTCCATGGGGCACATCGCGGTGGCAATCCCAGCAGGCTTTTCCCTTTCCCACTTCCGACATCATATAGTCTATGCGGCCGGTCTTTACCAGTTCCGTATTCAACTGTTCATGACAGCGGATACAATTGTTCATGATGACCTGTGAACCGGCCGGATGTGCCTGAATGACCTGAGGCTCCGAACTGGTTAGAAAAGCAGCCACGTGCTTCATGCCGTCCATCCCTTTGAACGTCCACTTCTTCACAAAATTCTCATGTGGCACATGGCAGTCGTTACACGTCGCATTTCGCGAATGAGAGCTGTGCATCCAAGTGGCATAATAAGGTGACATGATGTGGCAATTCACACAAGCCGAAGGCTCGTCGGTGAGATACGTATGTGCTCTCAAGAGGTAAAGGAAGTACAGTCCACCGCCTGCCACCACTCCTGCAATGAGAGCCGTTATCATTTTTTGTCGTTTGGATAGCATCATATAATATACTTTTTTGCAAAAAAAAGATATTATTTCAAATTCAGGTGTAATAAATATGACACCCAGCCCAATTTTGCAGACATATAACATGCGATTCCTACCCAAAAATCACAAAGAACTTGAAGACAACCCTGAAACCTCCCTATAAAATTAAAACCGACCCATAAGATTATATCTTACAGGTCGGCTACCGTCATTTATACAACATGTACGCCACTGCTCATATTTTCTCGGCAATACGCTTTACCACACCAGGACCTTCATAGATGAAAGCGGAATACACCTGTACGAGGTGAGCTCCCGCATTCCGCATTGCCTTTGCCTCAAACGGTGTCATCACACCTCCCGCACCAATCAGCAACATATCCTTGGGAGCATGTGCCGACAAATGCTTCATCACCTCCAAAGACTTGTGAATGACCGGAAGTCCGCTGATGCCTCCGGCTCCTACCCGTTCCACTTCAGTCTGTGCGGAATGAATCAGAAGCGAACGGTCCTGTGTAGGTCCCGTAGCAATGAAGCCGTCAATATGATGCACCTTTGCAAATTCAATCACCGCATCCAGTTTCTCCACCGGCACATCGGCAGGCAACTTCAGGAAGACCGGTCTGTGGAAACGCTGCTTGTAGCCCTCGAGTGCCGTCAGCACGTCAGCCAGAATTTCAGGCGTCATGCTGCCCCAGTTTATCGTATAATAATCCGCATACGAACTGAAAGTCTCGTACAAATCTGTAATGTCTGTCACGGCCCGCTCCGCATCGGTCGGAGTATTGGTATTGATATTCACTCCCAGAATGTATTTCCCTTCCCGTTTCCGTTGCAGATTTTTCAGGACAACCTCTTTTCCGGGATTATTGAAGCCCGTGCGTGAAACCAGCGCATGATCCTCCGGCAAACGGAAGATTCGGGGGAAAGGATTTCCTGCTACTTTTTCCGGAGTAACGGTTCCCACTTCCAGAAAACCAAAACCCAAATCACTCAGCTCGTCAAAGCAATTCGCCTCTTTGTCGAATCCGGCCGACAGTCCCACCCGATTGGCAAAAGTCAGGTTCCGCCATTGAAACGGAGTTGCCTTCGGACGATAAAATGCACGAAGAAGACATTTCACCGGTGGAAAATGACGATAAACATGAAGTAAAGCAACAATCTGACCGTGAATTTTCTCGGCATCCATACGGAACAACCAGGGACGAAGAATAGATTTGTACATAATCATAATGTTTTTAGTTTCGTGACACAAAAGTACGACATCTATCTGGATTTTTGTCATAAAAAAAAGTTATCCCCTATTACCTGAAAAAACGTAAGTACGTTTGAAACAAAACGCAAGTGCGTTTTACTTCAAACGTACTTGCGTTTCATCTGAAATGTCCTTGCGTTTTAGTTCAAACGCAAAGGCGTTTTTTGTCAAAATTTTAATCTACTAATAATCAAATATTTACAAAATCCACAAATTTACATATTTCCCATCGTATTGACAACCTCCACCCGGCTTAGTGTATGGTTTACCCGCTCCACATGAATCTGGGTGGCAATGCGTTCACGCAGGGCTTCCACGTGACTGATGATGCCTACCTTCTTGCCTCCTATCTGGTGCAACTTCTCAAGGGCTTCCATCACCGTGTTCAGGTAGTCACTGTCCAGCGTGCCGAAACCTTCATCGATAAACAGCACATCCACCGAAAGACTCTTCCGGTTAAGCGAAGACAATCCCAATGCCAAAGCCAGTGACACCAGAAAGCTCTCTCCACCTGAAATGGTGGACGTGGGACGTTTCACCCCGCCCTGGTATTCATCGCGCAACAGAATGGTAAGTCCACCCGGCGGACACTCCATACGGTAACGGTCGGTCAGCCGGCTCAAGTAATGATTGGCACCGGCCAGCAACTGGCGAAGCACGTAGCTTTGGGCAATGTTACGGAACTTCTTACCGTCGGCACTGCCGAACAAGGCAGCCACTCCCGCCCAGTTGTCCACCTCCTTTTGCTTCACTTCTATCTGTTCCTTCACCTTCCGGATACGTCGCAGGCACTCTTCGTGATGTGCCAGCATCTGCGCAATGGCTCCCAAACGAGCCAACTTCCCGGTCTGCTGTTCTTCCAGTCGGGAAATGGTTTCCTCTACGGCTGCCAGCGTCATCCCTTCGGTTTCCGACGGACGCTGTGCCCGATGCTGCGCCAGTTCCCGACCGCCCCGTTCCATTTCTGCCCGGCGGCTCGTCAGGTCGTTGTCCAGTTTCTGCAAGGTACGGCGCGCCATGTTCACCTTTTCCACTTCCAGTCCGGCCAGTTTCTCCAAATACTCACGGGAAATCTCAGGATGACCGACAAGAAAAGCTTCCACTCCGGCTCTTTTTTCCTCCCTCAACTTTTGCGATGTCTTTATGGCATGGCAGACAGAAAGCACGGAAGTGTTCAGCGCGTTCCATTGTCCCGAAAGCCCTTCTGGACACGGCCCGTCGGGTATCGTCTCTGCCGTCTCCTGCTCCCAGGCCGGAAGTTCCGACAAGATAGCCTGACGGACGGACTGCACCTGCTCCACTTGGGAAGCCAGCGACTCTACCCTGTGCGAGAGTTGCTCTCTCCTTGTCTGCTGTTCCACATACCGGTCGGTTTCCTTCTTCAAGGCAGTAATGAAGTTCTCCCGGTCGGTCTTCCAAGCTTCTTGCCAAGGCGTAAAGACAATCAAGGTCTCCCCTTTCTCCATACACTGGGAAACGGTCAGTGCCTCACGCGAAAGTGCCTCTTCCAGCATACGCAGCTCGGTTTCCAGGCGGGACACAGCTTTGTCGGCTTCTTCTACTTTCCGATGCCATTGCTCGCTGACAGTGGCCAGTTCCTCCCGTTCCTTCGTTAAGCGATTCAGGCGTTGCTGTCCTTCCTCGGCCTGTTTCCACTGCGCTTCCAGCCGGTCGCATACTTCTTGCTGCGCCGACAAGGCTTGCTCTACCTGAGATACGACCTCGTCCGCTTCTTTCACGGTGGCATAAAGCGGCATATCTGTCACGGTCTTTTCCGCCAGAGAATAAGCTTCTTTTGCAATAGTCTCCTTCTTCGCCTCCATTTCTTCCAGCCGCATCAGGGAGCGAACCTCTGCTTCCGCCCGTGCCAGTGCGGTCAAGACTTCCTCCGCCCGACGTGCCTTTTCTTCCAGCAACGCACGGACCGGTTCCAGCAACGACACAAAATGAGCCTCGCTCTTCAAGTCATCACCTACCTCCTTGCCACAAACCGGACACACATCGCCTTTTGACAGACGTGCGCGGGCTTCGCGTGCCCAGTCCTCGCACGACATCCGCTGCTTGTCGTACACCTGCTGCACTTCTTCCTTTTCCTTACGACAGACCTCAGCCTGCGCTTTCAGTTGCGCTACCGTCTGTTGCTGCTGCCGGCAATCGTCCTGCAAGGTTTTCCGGTTCTTCTGCACATCCAGCCAGGCCTGTTCCTTTTCTGCACGGACAGAAAGTACCTCCCGCAATTTCTTCCATCCGTCCAGCCGGGCATCTGCTTCCTGCTTCTTCTGCCGGAGTTCCTCCACTTGCAAATCCTCTAACTGCGTGCGGCACGCTGCCACCTCCTGCTGCTTTTCTTCCGCTACCTTTTGGGCCTGTTCATACGATGCCGTAGTTCCCTGGCGGACTTCCAGCGTTTTCTGATGGATTGCGGCCTTGTGTGCCTTTTCTTTCCGGTAATCTTCCGACTGCTGGAGCGCGCGCTGAATCTGATCGGATAAAGCCGAAAGCGATTGCAACGATTCGTACACCGGCACCTTTTCCTGCACACTGGAAAGATACGTCTCACACGCCGCCCACTGTTCCCGGCACTGCACCTGCATACGCTCCAGTTGCCCCAGGCTGGCACTCAGCGAACGGTACTTCTCTTTCAGTTGTTCCAGTTCTTTTTCCGACGTACGGATACGCTGCTGCAAGGCTACCTGTTCCGTCCATTGAAAACGCACATCAGCCGTACGGTCCCAGTCATCCAGCAACGACTTATTACGCTTGTAATCTTCCGATTCCACCCGTTCCGTCAGTGCCTGAAGCGCCTTTCCAGTCTCCTCCAGATCATGTACCAACTTCTGCTCGTCAGTCATCCATTTCCGAAGGTCCTGCTCCTGCTTCAACTGTGTGCGGAGCGTGGCAGTCTCTTCTGTCACCTGGCGCTGTTCCGCCTGAAGCGCGGCCAGTTCCTCGTCAGTCAACAACACAATGCCGCCTGTCTGCGCCTTCAGTTCCTGCAACTCCGCCTCCTTTTCGGTCTTCATCACGTAGATTTCCCGACTGATGCACGAATAGATTTCCGTGCCCGTCAGTTTCTCCAGGATATTTGATTTTTCCTCCTCCTTGCTTTTCAGAAACTTGGTAAACTCTCCCTGTGCCAGCAGCGTAGTCCGGCAGAACTGCTCAAAGGTGAGACCGATACGCCGCTCTATCTCCGTACGTGTTTCGGTCGACTTATTCGTGAGCGGAGTACCGTCCTGCAAAGAAAGTGTCCAGACCACTTTCTGGATTTTCCCTCCGGCCTTGTTGCGTGCTCTTGCCACGCTCCACACGGCCCGCAAGGCATCTCCTGCCGCATCCGTAAACCACAGTTCCACTTGTGCCGACACACTGTCACGCCGCATCAGCATGCGTGAATCGTCAATGCTCACCTCACCCGTACCGGAAAAGCTGTCGCTCTCGTCCAGGTAGCGTTCATTGGCCGCCTGCTTCAAGCGCGGAGTGGTGTTATAGAGTGCCAGACACACCGCATCAAGCAACGTCGACTTTCCGGCTCCCGTCGGTCCGCAAATCAGGAAGATGGAATCCTCGCCCAGCGGTCCGTGCTCAAAATCAATGCACGCCTTCTCGATGGAGGCTATATTTTCAATAATCAGTTTCTGTAATTTCATGTACTATTCCTCCTCTTGACTTCGTACCCGTTTCACGGCTTCCTCCAGCATGTCGAGCATTTCCGAAGCGATGTCCCGCTGAAACTTGTCCTGATAATAGATGGCTGCTACCTGCGACGGAGAAAAAGTCTGCAAACGGTCTACGTCCAGCTCTGTAATCTCCTTCTGCGTTTCCACTACTTCCCGTTCCCATTTGTAGCGGCAGAAACGGCACTGCTTGCCACGGGTCAGCTCATAGGCCCGTTCCATGCAATAGGCCGGAGGTACGTCCTGAATACGGACGTGTAACTGCACGTACATTTTTTCCTCATCAGGGATGGCCTGCAACACCTCCAATGCCTCTTCCAGCGGCACGGCCTGCGAAGGCAGTACCTTCAAGGGCCACGCATTCCGCACCGGCAAGGTACGCACTTCGGGCATAGCACCGTGTGCAGCCAGTTCTACCAGACTGACGGAATGCCCGTAACTCTCGTCAAAGCTGACCGGAAGCGGGGAACCGCAATAACGGGCCCGTCCGCCGGACAGAGTTTGCGGAAAATGAATATGCCCTAAGGCCAGGTAATCGTATCCCTCCCCCATCAGACGGATATCCGTGTATTCCATGCCGCCGCGTCCGTCGTCCTGTCCGGTAATGTCACTTCCCGTCAGGGCCAGATGGGCCATCAGCACCACCGGAAGATTTCTCTGGTTCCGTTCCTTCACACGGTTCAGCAAGGTTTGGATGAAATGAGATTGCCGCTCCTCACGCAGAACTTCTTCATCGAGCGCCGGAAAGTTTTGCGGATACACATGAGGCAGGGCTATCACATAGCCTTTCAATTCGCCGCAACCGTTCTTCACTTCCACGATATGACGTTCCAAGTCTACCCGGCCGGCTTCGTCTCTTCGGATAGAACCCACCACGGTGACTCCAGCATACTTCCACAGATTCCGGTTGATTTCCAGCTTGGAACTGCTGTCGTGATTGCCTGCCGTGATGATAATCTGCATAGCGGGACAGGTTTCATGAAATTCCACCAGCGCATCCGTGTACAACCGCTGGACGGCTGCCGAAGGACTGCAATAATGAAACACGTCGCCCGACACGATCAACGCGTCGGGCTGTTCTGCAGCTACCCAGTGGCACAACTGCCGCAGGAAGTCTTGCTGTTCCTCGCTGCGGTCGTATTCAAACAGTTGCTGCCCCAGGTGCCAGTCACTGGTATGTAATATTTTCATCCGTTTTACAAGGTTTTAGGAGGATAAAGGGTGTTCCACCAAGTCGGGTCATCCTGCAACCATTTGGCAAACCAGGCAAAGATGGTGTTCTGCCACTGGATGCGTTTCTGATAGTCCTTGATGTGATGGTCTTGTCCGTCTACCACCACCAGTGCCGTTTCACGTCCCAGCAGTTTCAGGGCCGTAAACATCTGGATACTTTCGCCCACTGGCACATTGGTATCTACCGCTCCATGCAGGAAGAGCAACGGAGTGTGTATCTTGTCGGCATTGAACAGCGGACTGTGGTCGACAAAGAGTTCCGGATTCTTCCACGGATAACTATTGGCTGCCGATACTTCACTGTAAGAATAGCCCCAGTAGCCTTCGCCCCAGTAGCTGGTGTGGTCGCTGATACCGGCATGGGAAATAGCTGCCGCAAACAAGTCGGTCTTTGTCTGGAGGTACTGCGTCATGAAGCCACCATAGGAAGCACCGATGCAACCGATTTTCTTACCGTTGACAAAGGAATGAGCTTCCACAAACTTACGAGTTCCTTCGATGATGTCGTCGGCCACATAATCACCGAACGTATTCACATGGCGGGCAGAGAATTCCTGACCGAAACCGGTCGCTCCACTCGGTTCTACCACATACACCACATAACCCAAAGCGGCATACGCATGATGTGGGTAACGGCTGGCAAAATTGCGGCTTGTGGGACTGCATCCGCCGTAGTAGTTGACAATCATCGGATATTTCGTGTTCGGGTCAAAATGAGGCGGCAGGTAGTAGCGTCCGCAAATGGTGTCCCCACGGGAGTTTACAAAGTCCCACGCCTTGCATTCACCCAGCAGCACATCCTTCAATTCCCCGTTCAAATCTTCTTCCAGTTTGGAGGCATCCTTCTTCAGATCAACCACATACAAGCGGTGAGAGTTGGACGCACTTTCTCCGTAGAACGACAACGAAGAGGCTTTCTCGGCCACAGAGAATCCCAATACCATTTCTTCTGGCACATTCACCTTCTCAATGTATTTCTTTGCCGGATTCAGGCGGAACAGCGCGATACAATCACGGTCTTCGGCGGTGAAGTACACACAATTGTCCACAGCCGACCATACCGTCTGCATCACGTTCGGATTGAACGTCCGGGTCAGCGGTTCAATCTGCTTACTCTGCAAATCCATCAGGTAAAGCTGATTGTCAATCATGCTCGGGGTCTGTCCTTCCTTCACATTCTTGCCGATGCCACCCAGACACTCCGGTGTACCGGCCAGCAATACCTGGCGGCCGTCGGGCGAGAACTGCGCATTGGTCAGAAAACCGTCATCTTTCACCAGTTCTTCCACCTGCGAGGTCTGCACATCCATCTTGTACACAGAGAACAAGGTGGTCGGCCGTTTTCCCATACGGTGGTTGGAAGCCATCATCAGGATAAAGCGTCCGTCGGAAGAGATGTCCGTAGCCCACACATTCTTGTAGCCGAAAGTCAAAGGCTGACACACGCCCGTCTTCACATCAAAACGGGCCAGGTACGTACGGTTGCGCCATCCCGGCTGACGGTCGTCCGGGTCAATGAACTCATAGATTTCTTTTTTCTCTTCCGGCCCCTTCTGTACGAGGGTAAACAGCAGATAATCCTCCGTAGGCGCTACCTGAAAGTTACCTTCCGGCAGATGGTTCACCCACACTTCCTCACGACCGGATACAGGGTCTACCGTCACCAGTTCCCGTCCGGATACCCCCTGACGTACATAATAATATTTCACGGAACGCGGCATCCAGTGCAGGGTTTCTCCCCGGGTAGCGACTACTTTTCCGGTCTTCAGTTCCTTTACCTTGGTCTGCGAGGTCGTTTCCCCACCTTCCTTTGTGACAGTGTACGACGTAATCAGGTATTTCCCATCGGCTGAAAGTTCAGTGCCCGTAAAGCGGGTACCATGCAGTACATCGGCCAGTGTAAACAGACGGCCTTGTTCGGTACGCAAAGTAAACACCCCGTCCTGCTTGGCATCCAGGCTCACCTTCGGAACGTTCTTTTCGCCCGGCATGGAGAGATACTTGATGACCACCTGATGCGTAGCCGGATTCAGCGCCAGTGACGCATCTTCCACATGCTTGCCATCCACGTACACCTGATAGTGCTCAGCCCCTTCCACCTTCAATGACACCTCTCCATAGTGTGTATTCTCCAGTACAAAGCCCATCAAGTGCAAGGCATAGCCTGACGACGGAGACAGCTGGTTTGCCTGCTTCACCTCTGCTCCTTCAAGCAAAGAAAATGACACCGGCGTCTTCAGCAGCGACTCCGCTTTCCATGACTTGGAATTAACATCCACACTGTCAACCTGATAAGGCTGCATCAGTTCATACGGTCCTGCGTATTTAAACGAAGTGACCTCTATATTCTCGGCATTCACCAGCATGGTCCCACAAAGAGAACATGCTATAAAAAGTTCCTTTTTCATCTCTTTTTTATAGTTTATTGCCACAAACATAATCAAAAATCATCATTTTTTTGTTATGTTTGTAGAACAACTAACGAAACCGTTATGAAAAAAGAACTAAGTGTATATGTCCTTTCCTTGCTGATGCTGGCAGGATGCAGTTCGGTACCGCTCACCGGACGTAAACAATTGTTACTGGTTTCAGATCAGGAAGTACTTTCTTCCAGCCTGACCCAATACAAGGACTATATCAAAAGTGCACAAAAGTCAGCTAATGCCACCCAGACAGCCATGGTATTACGAGTAGGAAAAAACATCGCCACAGCCACAGAACGGTACCTGCGCAGCAACGGACTTTCGGCTGAAATCAAGGATTTCTCCTGGGAATTCAATCTGGTAAAGAGTGACGAAATCAACGCATTCTGTATGCCCGGCGGAAAAATTGTGGTGTACGAAGGCCTGATGAAACTCGTATCGTCGGACGATGAACTGGCCGTGGTACTGGGACATGAAGTAGCGCATGCCGTGGCCAAGCACAGCAACGAGCGTATCAGCCAGCAAATGCTTGCCCAATACGGAGCGCAACTTCTGGGAGAAAGTCTCTCACAAAAGAGCGAGATAGTACAAGCCATCGCCAGTACGGTGTACGGTGTGGGAGCGCAATACGGAGTAACCCTTCCTTTCTCACGCAAGCACGAGACGGAAGCGGATTACATGGGACTGATTCTGATGACCATGGCGGGCTATAACCCTGACAAGGCCGTGACTTTCTGGCAGAAAATGTCGGCAAGTTCAGGCGGAAAGGTTCCCGAGTTCATGAGTACGCACCCCAGTGATGCACGCCGTATCAGTGACATCCAGAAAGAGCTGCCAGCCATTAAAGCTAAATACCGCAAATAAAAACTTTTATCAAGAAAACATCCATGAAGAAAGTCGCAATTTTACTTCTAATCGTGTCCCTACTAAGTAGCGGATGCGGAACGACGCAACCGGAACGTACCGGTGCCATTGTAGGTGGTGCTGCCATCGGAAATAGTTTGGGAGGTGCCATCGGTGGACTGGTAGGCGACTCCCGTCATGGCTGGAGAGGAAGCTACAGAGGTTCCGCCATTGGAAGCATTGTCGGTACACTGGCCGGAGCTGCTATTGGGGGTGCGCTGACGGCTCCTAAATCGCGTGAAGAAAACAGGGCAGACTATCCCGTGGAACAGGTATACGCCGAGCCGGATTATACACAGTCTGCCTTCTCTTCTTTATACATCCGGAACATCCGTTTCATAGATAATGACCGCGACCATGTCATCAGCTCGGGAGAAAGCAGCAAAATCATCTTCGAAGTCATGAATGAAGGAAATGAAATTGCCTACAACGTGATTCCCAGTGTGGCAGAAATCAGCGGAATGAAACATCTGCATATTTCCCCTTCCATTCTGGTGGAACAGATTTTGCCGGGAAACGGGGTAAAGTATACGGCTACCGTCACTGCTGGAAAACGTATCAAAACGGGTACTGTGACTTTCCGACTGGCTGTGACCGATACCCGTGGACAAATGTACGATCAGAAGGAATTTACGCTGAACACAGCACGTTGATGCGAGTCTGAATCGCTATATCAAAGTAGACAAATGGAAAAAGAACAATCGTTATGCAAAGAAAAAAAGCGTGTGGAGCTGCACGAACCCAAACATTATAAGGTGATACTCCACAACGATGACTTCACCACCATGGATTTCGTGGTGAAGGTCCTAAAAATCGTGTTTTTCAAATCGCAGGAGGAAGCCGAGGCACTGATGCTGAAAGTACACCAGCAGCAATCGGCCACGGCAGGCGTCTATTCTTACGACGTGGCACAGTCCAAAGCACAGAAAGCCACCCAGATGGCACGTGAAGAAGGATTTCCTCTGCGACTGACCGTAGAACCCGAAGATAATTAAACAGTAAACAATCAATGAGTCACATCGAAAAATCTGTATATGTAGACAAAGCGCTGTCGTTTGCTCAGGGACTGGCGTTCCGTTATCGCCATGAATTCATTACTCCGGAGCATATTCTCAGCGCACTCTTTAACCAGGACCCTTTTGTGGAGGCCGTAGAAGAATGTTTCTGTCACATCCCGGTGATGGAAGAGGAAGTGGACGAATATTTGGCACAGAAAATGGAACAGGTGCCGGAAGATACCAACTATGAACTACAGTTTTCCGTACAATCAAACCTGCTGTTTCAGAATGCGTATGCCTTCGTAGAATCATCCAATGCCGAAGTGCTGGACATTTCTCACGTAGTACAAGCCATGCTACTGTTGCCGGAATCCTGGGCTTGCTACTTCCTGAAAAAACACCTGAAGGAACGGATTCCGGATTTCATCAGCCAACTGGTGGTCATTTATGGAGACGACCTTAGTCTGGATGAGAATGATTCGGACGAACCTCATGGTATTTCCAAGAATTTCATCATTTGCCTGAACGAACAGCTGGAGAATCACAATCCGCTGATAGGACGAGAAATGGAACTGGAACGTACCATCGAAGTGCTGTGCCGGAAAGACAAAAACAACCCGCTGCACATCGGTGAACCAGGAGTGGGAAAAACAGCCTTGGCTTACGGACTGGCAGCCCGCATAGAAGCCGGAGAGGTACCCGAACGCCTGAAAGGAAGCCGCATTTACGAACTGGATTTGGGTAGTATGCTGGCCGGTACACAATATCGGGGCGACTTCGAACAGCGGTTGAAAAGTGTGATGAAAAGCCTCAGCGCAGAAAAGAAAGCCATTCTCTATATTGACGAGATACACAATCTTATCGGAGCCGGACAAATCGGTGATGGCTCGATGGATGCCTCCAACATGCTGAAACCTTACTTGGAACAGGGAGACATCCGTTTCATCGGTTCTACCACTTATGAGGAATACAACCGTTATTTCTCACGCAGCAAAGGAATGGTACGCCGTTTCCAGCAAATCGACATTCAGGAGCCCAGCATCGATGAGGCTATCCGCATCATAGAAGGATTGAAGGAAAAATATGAGGAGTATCACCACGTAACCTATGAACCGGGAGTAATTGAGTATGCTGTAAAGGCCAGTGCCCGCTACATCAGCGACCGCTTCCTGCCTGACAAGGCAATCGACCTGATTGATGAGGCCGGTGCTTACCGCGAAATTCATCCGGCCACAGACGGCACAAAGACGGTGGACAAAAAACTGATTACCGAAGTACTTTCACGTACTTGTAAGATTGATGCTAATGCACTCAAGGAGGAAGACAACGCTTCACTGGAAGCATTGTACGAACGCATATCCGGACAAATTTACGGACAAGACGAAGCCATTCGTCAGGTAGTGGAGGCGGTGCAAATGGCCAAAGCCGGATTGCTGGACGAGAACAAGCCGCTGGCCAGTCTGTTGTTTGTCGGTCCTACGGGAGTGGGAAAAACTGAAGTAGCCAAAGTATTAGCCTCAGAATTAGGTATCTCACTGGTACGCTTCGACATGAGTGAATACATGGAAAAGCATACCATTGCCAAACTCATCGGTTCTCCAGCAGGTTACATCGGATACGAAGATGGTGGCTTACTGACAGATGCCATCCGGAAAACACCCAACTGTGTGCTGCTACTGGATGAAATCGAAAAGGCTCATCCCGACATTTTCAACATCCTTCTGCAAGTAATGGATTATGCAGTGCTGACGGACAACAAAGGACGGAAATCGGATTGCCGCCATCTGATCCTTATCATGACATCCAACGCCGGTGCTCAGTATGCACATCAGGCTTCCATTGGTTTCAACAGCCAAGTAAGTACCGGACAGGCTATGCTTCGCCAGGTAAAGAAAACCTTCAAACCGGAATTCCTCAACCGTTTGTCGGCTTCCGTCGTATTCCATGACATGAGTCGGGAAATGGCTACGCAAGTGCTCGACAAGAAGTTGCGCCAGCTGGATGAAAAGCTGGCTCGCCGTCACGTCTGCCTGCACCTGACACCCGAAGCACATGAATGGCTGCTGAAAGAGGGTTTCAAACCGGAATACGGAGCCCGCGAAATGGACCGTGCCATCGCCGCCCACCTGAAACCGCTGCTCATGCGTGAAATTCTGTTTGGCTCACTGAAGCAGGGAGGTAACATCACGGTAACAGCCGAAAACAATCAACTGAGTATTCTCCAATAATTTCGATACCATGGTTTTCCAACTGACAAAAAGACTGGCTTTTCCGGACCCGCACTGGGGAGACCTCGACGGCCTGCTGGCCATTGGAGGCGACTTGTCCGTTGACCGCCTTATCCTGGCCTACTCCAACGGTATCTTTCCCTGGTATGCCTTCCGCGAGAAAGTCATCCAGTGGTGGTGCCCGTTGCAGCGTTTCGTCATCTTTCCGGAAGAGATTCACATCTCCCATTCCATGCGCACGCTGATGAACAAGGATAAGTATAAGGTAACCTTCAACCATGCGTTTGAACAGGTGATACGTAACTGCTCCAAGCTCCGCATCGAACAGGAAGGAGCCTGGCTGGGAGAGGAAATGATTGAAGCTTACATCCGAATGTACGAACAGAACCTGGCCGCCAGCGTAGAAGTATGGGAAGGCGACAAACTGGTCGGAGGCCTGTATGGAGTAACTTTGGGCACATGCTTCTTCGGCGAAAGCATGTTCTCGCTTGTACCCAATGCTTCCAAGCTTGCCCTGATACGACTGGCCCAACTGCTCCATGCGCACGGAGGTACCCTTATCGACTGTCAGTTTGAAACACCTCACCTCAAGTCAATGGGTGGCCGGTTCATCAGTTACGAAGAATATATGGAATGCCTGAAAGCAGAATAAAGCCCATCAAAAAAGTCCGATTCCCTCTTTCAAGAGAACCGGACTTTTTTTATGATATTACTGTAAGTATAGCCAATTAGTATGCACGGGCAAACAAGACACGACGTGCAGAAGGTTTGCCAGTCAGCATATCCACACCCGGAGTCAGGCTTTCTTCATCTGCTTCGAAAGGCAGACAGCGGATAGTTGCTTTCGTTTCTTCCTTAATGCGGTCTTCTGTTTCCGGAGTACCATCCCAGTGAGCCAGGATAAATCCACCCTTCTCAATCTGTTCCTTGAATTCTTCGTAAGTATCTACCTTATAGATATGTTCGTTACGATAATTCAATGCTTTCTGATAGATGTTCTGCTGAATTTCTTCCAACAGGTTCTGTACATATTCTTCGATGCCGTCGCAAGAACGAGTTTCTTTTTCCAGTGTATCACGACGCATGATTTCCATCGTGTTGTTTTCCAGGTCACGACCACCCATTACCAGACGTACAGGTACACCCTTCAATTCATAGTCTGCGAACTTGAATCCCGGACGCTTGTTATCAGCGTTATCGTATTTCACAGAGATACCCATGCTGCGAAGTTTGTTGACGATACCTTCTACCTTGGCATCAATCTGTTTCAACTGTTCGTCATTCTTATAGATAGGTACGATAACAACCTGAATCGGAGCCAAATGCGGCGGAAGAACCAGACCGTTGTCGTCAGAGTGAGTCATGATCAAGGCACCCATCAGACGGGTAGATACACCCCATGAAGTAGCCCATACATAATCCAGCTTATTGTTCTTGTCGACGAACTGCACGTTGAATGCCTTGGCAAAGTTCTGTCCCAGGAAGTGAGAGGTACCACACTGCAATGCCTTACCATCCTGCATCAATCCTTCAATAGTATAAGTATCCAATGCACCGGCAAAACGTTCGTTTGCAGACTTCACACCCTTGATAACCGGCACAGCCATGTATTTTTCAGCAAAATCGCCATACACGTGCAACATCTTCTGTGCTTCAGCTTCAGCTTCTTCGCGGGTAGCATGAGCTGTATGACCTTCCTGCCACAAGAACTCAGCTGTACGCAGGAACAGACGAGTACGCATTTCCCAGCGCATTACGTTTGCCCACTGGTTGCACAAGATAGGCAGGTCACGGTATGAGTTGATCCAGTTTTTATAAGTACTCCAGATAATAGTTTCTGAAGTTGGACGAATAATCAGTTCTTCTTCCAGTTTGGCAGCCGGGTCTACAATCACACCCGAACCATCTTCTGCATTCTTCAAACGATAGTGAGTTACTACCGCACATTCCTTAGCGAAGCCTTCTACGTGTTCAGCTTCACGGCTCAAATAAGATTTCGGAATCAGCAACGGGAAATACGCATTCACATGTCCTGTAGCCTTGAACATATCGTCAAGGATACGCTGCATTTTTTCCCAGATGGCATATCCGTAAGGCTTGATTACCATACAGCCACGCACAGGAGACTGTTCAGCCAAATCGGCCTTTACCACCAAATCATTATACCATTGTGAATAGTTTTCACTTCTCTTGGTTAGATCTTTTAATTCTTTTGCCATAACTTTATATAGTTATTTTATTCTTTAATATCAATTGAGAGTGCAAAATTAGTAAAAAAGATTTGTTTGCTCTTGATTTTAAAGCAGGATTTATTCAAAACGAATGGATTTTGCAGGATGAATGTGGCTTATCAGATAAGAAGGACCGACCAGCATACCTACCGATACCAGCAAGGTACACACGTTCAACAATACAATCCAACCCAAATGAAGTTCCACGGGCACTGCATTGACATAGTACGTAGCCGGATCCAACTTAATCGGCTCGAAAAAATACTGAATAAGACAACACGACAGCCCGATGACATTTCCCCAGCACATTCCCCTTCCGATAAGGAAAACAGAAAACGACAGGAATATCTGACGAATGGAAGCGTTGTCGGCTCCCAAGGCTTTTAGTACCCCAATCATCTGTGTACGTTCAAGGATGATAATCAGCAATCCGGAAATCATGGTAAAACCCGCCACTCCGGTCATCAGAATCAGAATGACCCATACATTAGTATCCAGCAAGTCGAGCCATGCAAAGATCTGAGGATAAAGTTCTTCTGAGGTACGAGAACAATAGATTGCCCCATAACGGTCTGTCTGCTCCTGAATATGACCACGAATGTCATCATTCACCGAATTCAAGAAACGATAATCCGACACAGCCACTTCTACACCTCCTACTTGGTCCGGTTCCCATCCGTTCAGACGGTTAACCGTATACATGTCAGTTATCAGGAAATAATCATCGAAAGCAGAGAAATTGGTCTGAAAAATCCCGCTCACTGTCAACCGGCGAGCACGTACATTGCCTTCTATGTAATAGGTATAAAGCTTATCACCCACCTTCAATGAAAGTTTGTCAGCCATGGAACGGGAAACCAGCACACGGTTGCTAGCCACGGAGTCCGTCAGTGCAGGAATCTCTCCTTCCTGCAAGTGTGCCTTCAGGTATGTCCAATCGTACTCCTGCGCCACCCCCTTCACAATCATTCCCTGAAAGTTATCAGCGGTCATGATCATGCCCGGTTTCGTAGCATAACGCTGTACATGGCTCACCTGGGGAATATTCTGTATCACCGACAACAAGCTGTCGTTTGCCACCACCGGATTCATCTGGTAAAGCTGTGCTCCTTCTATACTGGAAACCACAATATCAGAACCCATGCCTATCACCTTGTCGCGCACCTGATGCTTGAAGCCAATGACCACCGCCACCGACACAATCATCACAGCCAGTCCGATAGCAATACCGGCCATCGCAATGCGTACGGCCGGTTTTGATACTTCTTTCTCTCCTTCCCTGCTACGGTAAATCCGTCGGGCAATAAAAAATTTCCAGTTGCTCATCATTCATCCACCCTTCCCGGATAGGCCTCGAGCGCCTTACGCAGAATGAACAAAGCCCGTACCAGGTCTTCTTTCTTCAATACATAAGCCACACGCACCTCGTTTTTACCGCCGCCCGGTGTGGTATAAAATCCGCTGGCAGGTGCCATCATGACGGTTTCTCCTTCATAATTGAAATCAGACAAACACCATGCGCAGAATTTCTCGCAATCATCCACCGGCAGTTTAGCCACAGTGTAGAAAGCTCCCATCGGTATTGGAGAATAAACACCCGGTATACGGTTCAATCCGTCAATCAGACATTTACGGCGTTCCACGTATTCATCGTATGTTTCGCGAGCATATTCTTCCGGTTCATCGAGCGAAGCCTCAGCTGCAATCTGGCCAATCAACGGTGGACTCAAACGAGCCTGACAGAATTTCATCACCGCCTTGCGCACTTCCGGATTCTTCGTAATCAGCGCACCGATACGAATTCCACATTCCGAATAACGTTTCGATACAGAGTCAATCAATACCACATTCTGTTCGATACCTTCCAGATGGCAGGCAGAGATATAAGGAGAACCTGTATAGATGAATTCACGATATACTTCATCGGAGAAGAGGAACAAGTCGTACTTCTTCACCAAATCCCGAATCTGATTCATCTCCCGGCGAGTATACAGATACCCGGTCGGGTTATTCGGATTACAAATCAAGATACCCTTGGTGCGTTCATTAATCAACTCTTCAAACTTCTCTACCTTCGGCAAAGAGAAACCTTCGTCGATGGTAGTCGTCACCGTACGGATAACCGCTCCTGCCGAAATCGCAAACGCCATGTAGTTGGCATACGCCGGTTCCGGCACGATAATCTCATCCCCCGGATTCAGACAGCTCATAAACGCAAACAGCACAGCTTCCGACCCTCCGGTAGTAATGATAATGTCATCGGCATCCAGGTGAATGTCGTACTTTTCATAATATCCCACCAGACGCTCTCTGTAGCTTCTGTATCCCTGGCTGGGACTATACTCCAACACCTTGCGGTCAATATTTCGAATCGCATCGAGGGCCGCTCGTGGAGTAGGCAGGTCAGGCTGACCAATATTCAAGTGATATACATGAATTCCTCTCTCTTTCGCAGCTTCAGCCAAAGGCGCAAGCTTACGTATCGGCGAGTCCGGCATTTCAGTTCCTCTGATGGATATTTTTGGCATATTTTATAGTTTAAAAAAGATTCTGAAATGCAAAGATAAAGCGAATGTCGAAATTAAACAACTTTGTGCTCAGAAAAATACGTCTACTCCTTTCTTTTGAGAAAAAGGCCCCCCAAGTAAAGTTTAACGCCTTTTCAGGCATTTTCCAAGTCTTCTACCCAAAAAATCCGTATGTTTGCTATCGATAACCAAACACTCAAGCATTATGAACCTTTACCTAATTATATTTACAGCCGGCACATACAAGGTGGAGCAAGTCTACGAAAAGCATAAAGACCTGTTCGTGGAACTGGAAAAACATTTTACCCTTCACCTTGTCAACTATACAGACTCTGAAAGCATTCCCAGTCATGAATACAAAATGGCTTTCATTGCCAGCGGGGGCGTGGAAAATGCAGTGGTGCGTTTTTTCAGCATCCTGCCCTATCCCATCACCCTACTGACAGACGGCTTGAACAACTCACTGGCTGCCGCCCTTGAAATCTCGGCATGGATTCAGTCGAGAGACATGAAGGTCAAAATCATCCATGGTTTAGTGCCCGACATGGTAAATCAGGTACTTTTACATCACCAGGCATTTGCCGCCAAACGTTCCCTGAAGAAAAAACGCATCGGCGTAATCGGCACTCCGGCCTCCTGGCTGGTAGCCAGCCACGTAGACTATCTGTTAGCCGGACAACGTTGGGGAGTGACTTACACGGACATCTCCATTGAGACCGTAGAAAAAGCTTTCCACGAGATTACGGAAGATGAAATAGGACCAGAAGCCTCTTTGTTTGCCCACCGCGCCAAAGGGATTCAGGAGGCTACTCCGGAAGAACTGCTTCGGGCCATGCGCCTGTACAAAGCCATCCGACGTGTATGCAAGGAAGAAAACCTGGACGCTCTTACCCTGTCCTGCTTCTCGCTGATCCAGAGCCTGAAGACCACAGGCTGCCTGGCCCTTTCTTTGCTGAATGACGAAGGAATACCTGCCGGATGCGAAGGCGACCTGCAATCCATCATGACCTTGCTGATGGTAAAAGAACTCATCGGAAAGCCCGGCTTTATGGCCAATCCTTCGTTTGTATACCTTGACCGCAACGAAGTACTGCTGGCACACTGCTCCATTCCTACCAAAATGGCCGAAGAGTTTATTATCCGCAACCATTTTGAAACAGAAAGCGGCATCGCCATTCAAGGCATTGTACATCCGGGCGAAGTCACCCTCTTCAAATGCGGGGGAGAATGTCTGGACGAATATTATCTGAGTTCTGGACATTGCATCGAAAATACCAACATGGTGACCTGTTGTCGCACACAGCTAAAGGTACGCCTGGATAAGCCGGCTGACTATTTCCTGCATAATCCGCTGGGCAACCACCACATCCTGATTCAAGGGAATTACACCGACCTCATTCAGGAATTCATGCAACAAAACCGCTGCAAACCGAGAATTGACTGATTTTTCAAAACCATTTATTCTCTCATTCAATTTATAATCGTATCTTTGTGTGAAATATTACAAATTGAAAAGCAAGAAAAATTATGATGCATAATTGGTTTGAATGCAAGATCCGTTACGAGAAAGTAGCCGAAAACGGAATGAACAAGAAAGTAACGGAACCCTATCTGGTGGACGCACTCAGCTTTACCGAAGCCGAATCGCGTATTATCGAAGAAATCACTCCGTTCATCAGCGGAGAATTCACTGTATCCGACATCAAACGCGCCAACTATAGCGAGCTCTTTCCCAGCGACGAGGAAGCTGCCGACCGCTGGTTCAAGTGCAAGCTCTACTTCATCACCCTCGACGAGAAAAGCGGTGCGGAAAAGAAAACAGCTACCAACGTACTGGTACAGGCTGCCGACCTGCGCGATGCCGTGAAGAAACTGGATGAAGGCATGAAGGGCACAATGGCCGACTACGTCATCGCATCGGTTGCCGAAACCGCACTGATGGACGTATATCCCTACTCTGCAGAGCCTGACGTAAAACCGGAGTTCCCGGATGCAGACAAACGATAAACAAACACCTACCACACCATGGATATTCAGTCTAATTTAAAAGAAGTACGGGCACAACTTCCTCCCCAGGTCAGTCTGGTTGCTGTTTCCAAGTTTCACCCGAACGAAGCGATTCTGGCTGCATACGAAACCGGGCAGCGCATCTTCGGAGAAAGCAAGGAACAGGAACTGAGCAAGAAGCAGGCTTCCCTGCCCGCCGATATTCAGTGGCATTTCATCGGCCACCTGCAGACCAATAAAGTGAAGTACATCGCACCCTACATCGCCATGATTCATGCCGTAGACAGCTACAAGCTGCTGGCTGAAATCGATAAACAAGCGGCTAAATGCAACCGGGTGATACCTTGCCTGCTGGAAATCCATATCGCAGAAGAAGAAAGCAAATACGGATTTTCTTTTGAAGCCTGTCGCGAGATGCTGGAAACCACCCCGTGGAAAGAGCTGACTCATGTATGCATCAGCGGAGTCATGGGAATGGCCACCAATACAGACGACGAATCACAAATCATCAACGAATTTGAAAGCCTTCACCGTTTCTTTACCGAACTGAAAGCTACCTATTTTAAAGATTGTGACACCTTCAAGGAAATTTCCATGGGCATGTCGCACGACTATACGCTGGCTGTTCAGGCCGGAAGCACGATGGTGCGTGTAGGCAGCAAGATTTTTGGAGATAGAGTATATTAAAAACGAGAAGAATATGGCACAACTAAAAACAACTTTTGCAGGGTTAACTCTGAACAACCCGATTATTATCAGTAGTTCTGGACTGACTAACAGCCTGGCTAAAATTCAGAAACTGGAAGAAGCCGGAGCTGGTGCAGTAGTACTGAAATCAGTATTCGAAGAACAAATCAACATGCAGGCAGGAAGTATGCAGGGCTATGGCTCACCAGAAGCCGACGATTACCTGGGAGCATACGTACGCTCACATGCGCTGAACGAACATATCACCCTGATTGAAGACGTAAAGAAACACTGCAAGATTCCGGTAATCGCCAGCATCAACTGCTATAGTGACAGCGAATGGACTGACTTTGCCCGCCTGATGGAAGAAGCCGGAGCCGATGCACTGGAACTGAATATCCTTTCTTTGCAGACCAGCAAGGATTATACACCGGGAAGCTTTGAACAGCGTCACATCGACATCCTGCGCCACATCAAGAAAGTAATCCGCATTCCGGTTATCATGAAACTGGGCAGCAACCTGACTAATCCGGTAGCACTTATCAACCAGTTGTATGCCAACGGTGCTGCTGCTGTGGTATTGTTCAACCGCTTCTACCAGCCGGACATCCAGATTGACAACCTGACTTTCACTACAGCCAATGTAATGAGTTCACCTTCTGAACTGTCTGACCGCATCCGCTGGACAGCCATTGCTTCGGCAGAAGTTCCTCAGCTGGATTATGCGGTTTCAGGTGGCGTACACAACGGAAAAGGCGTTATCAAGTCTCTGCTTTCAGGAGCAGCTGCCGTAGAAGTTTGCAGCGTTATCTACCAGCATGGCAACCAGATGATTGAAGAGATGAAGAAAGAACTGGCTGAATGGATGGACGACAAAGGCTATGATTCCATTGCACAGTTCAAAGGAAAGATGAATGCCTCAGCCGCAGGTGACATCAACCCGTTCGAACGTACACAGTTCATGAAATATTACAGCAACCACGAAGAATAATTCTCTTCGCGGAAATGCATAAAAAACGGATTCCCTGACTTCGACGGTCGGAGAATCCGTTTTTCATTTATCTACTATCCGAACTTTATCGCTTCAACAAACCGATTTTCAGGTTCAGTTTAAAATAATATACCCCATTTTCACGTTCCAGGTAACCATACTTGTCTTTTTCCGTAGAACCTTTTTCCAAGCGGCTGTTCTGGAAAAGGAAATCGGCAAATGTCTGACGGAAGGCACGCTGGTAGCACAACACTTCCCCGTCACCCGTCACGAAAAGGAATCCCGCAATGGCAGAGTCTGTTCCGTTATACAGCTTTGCCGGACGAAGTCCCATGGCCAAAGCCAGCAGCAGTTCCTTCACCTTATATTCATAAAAGCCGTGCTTCGTAATCAGTTCGTCCTTTATCTTCAGCGGATTCAGCTTTTTGATTTCCTCCGTCAGTTCCGACACCTTCGTGATACCGTCCAACCACATCAGGCGTGTCATTTCCGCCATCAGTCGTCCCATGTGCAAATCAATCATGGACAGGTTGCTGCGGAAAATCTTATCGGCCACGTCACTGTACTTCAGTGCGCCTCCCAGACGCTCTATCATCAGCATACGGGATATGACATCGTCCTCCTCACCTTCCGCATTGATTTTGTTGACGGTCGGGGTAGCAAACTTCACACCTGTCTGCTCAAACTTGAAATTAGCGGTTCTCCCTCCGTCAAGCAACGGAATCATCATTCCCAGACGGGAGCGGACACAGAATCCGGTAAGCGGAGCATCTACCGAGTAAAAAGCCACGCTGAAATCCGTGCGGTCGTCCGTCTTGGCTTCCAAATCGAAAATGGCTACCTCATCCAGAAACTCCTCCACGCCATCGGGAGATGTGACATCATCCTCCCGGCTCTGACGAATCGCTGCATAAATAAGCTTTGCCACCGTAGCAAAGTCCTCACGAGGAATCCGCTTGTCTATATTCTCCCCTTTCAGGTGCACGGTATCTTTTTCCAAAATATACTGACGCGTACCGTCATGTTCTTCCCGCTGAACCATTGCCACCGGAAGACGGAGCGCTTCGTTCTTCTTCACATCAGGAGTACCACCATACACGTAACCGTCGGCCAGCAGCCGGAAAAACGCATACAGCTCTCCCCATTCTCTTTTCGTCGCTTCAAATGCCATAATCTGTCTATTTTTTAATTGCAAAGGTAGTAAAAGAAGCGTTAACAAAAACGTTTCTGGCAAATGCAAATTATAATAGATGTTATAAAACAGATTTTAAGGGGCATTTTACTTGCAGAGAAACAGAAAATGCGTACCTTTGCAATGTGTTTTTCATAGTATTAGATTTAAGGTTAACAAAGGTTGGAGTTCAGCGGAACTCCTTTTTTTATGCCCTTATTTTCCCTCCCCCAAAACGCTTTTGCGTTCGTATTAAAACGCAAGGACATTTCAACTAAAACGTAAGTACGTCTTACCTCAAACGCTTTGGCGTTTGAAACTAAAGACAAAAGCGTTTTCAAAAAGTCGATTTTACATTGAAAATTAGCCCGTCTTTTATACTTTTCTCTCTACTCCTTCTCTCATTGCAAAAGAAAAGAGTATATTTGTCACTTTAGAAGATTCATATCCTGCAAAAATAGGAGTGACAAGACCCAGTGAAAACCATTAAACAAAATCACGGCCATGAACATAGAACCTCACAATCTTATAGACCCGCTGCGCGAAAAGTTCCCGCACTTAATTCGCCACGAAAAATTGTACCGAATGATTCATCGCCAGCTAATGAAAAAATGGTTTCAATATTTTGTATTGTTCTTTATCATCAGTTCCATCTGCTCCATCATATATAGTTCCTTTGAGGAATCGGCTCCTTACCGTAACAGTCTGTATGCATTCAACTACCTGGCTTCCTTTATATTCACCATTGAGTATGGACTACGAATTGCGGCAGCTCCCGTACAATATGCCAGCTGTAACCATGCCTGGAAGGCACGTCTGCGCTACTTGTTCTCTTTTTATGGAATCATCGACTTCGTGGCAATTATCCCGTTCATGGTGATTTATGTGTACAAGGAAACCCCGCACGTACATCTTGTGGTACTGGCCTACGTACTGATTATCTTCAAGCTGATACGCTATTCACGTTCCTTCCAGATGATTGGCACCGTACTCCGGACCGTCAGAGAAGAGCTTGTTACGGCCTATACTGCCTGTGGCATCATGTTAGGCTTTTCAGGCATTCTGATGTACTACATCGAACGCTACGCACAACCGGAAGCCTTTGAAAATATCGGCGACGGATTCTGGTGGGCAATCGTGGCCTTCACCACCGTGGGTTACGGTGACATTTACCCGATTACTCCGTTAGGACGGTTGTTGAGCAGTATCATCAGCCTGATTGGTATCGCCATGATTGCCATTCCTACAGGTATCATCAGCTCGGCCTTCATGAGCATGCTGATAGAAAAAAAGCAAAAAGAAAAAAACAATTCATCAATGTAATTTATGGAACAAGAAATCCAACTTAACGCACACAACAAGCAGGAGTATCCTCCTATGCATACCTGCGAACACATTATCAACCGCACCATGGTCAATCTTTTCGGATGCGGACGGGCTGTATCTGCCCATATCGAACGGAAGAAAAGCAAACTCGATTTTGCGCTTTCACAAGCACCTTCGGAAGACGATATTGCACGCATTGAAACGACTGTCAACGAAGTAATCGCACGTCACTTGCCTGTCACCACGGAATTCATCACACAGGAAGAAGCTACCGGACGCTTTGACATGAAACGACTGCCTGAAGGAGCTTCCGAGACGGTTCGTGTGGTACACGTAGGCGATTACGACGAGTGTCTGTGCATCGGGCTGCATGTAGAGAATACGTCAGAAATCGGCACCTTCAAGATTATCAGTCACGACTTTAAGGACGGTATCTTCCGGATGCGTTTCAAACTGGTTTAATACACGCACACCATGGGAAAGAAAAAGAGAAGTTCATCCACCGGCTCCCTGAAAGGCTTCATACTCCTGCTGCTGATTCTGGGTGGCGGTGTTTATTTCTATCAGAACCAGCAGAACCTGCCGGAAGCTAAGGAACTGACAAAGGAACTTTCGCACACACTGGAGAAGGCACAGAAGGAAGTAACACAACGCCTGCCGGAAAAGTCGCAGGACGAGACGGAAGCACAACCCTCGGCCAGCCGAATCAGCAGCAAACTGGAAATTCCCGTCATGCTGACCAAACGGGAAGAAATCAAGTTGCAGCGGACAGGGTACACCGTTTCATACAATAATTTCTACAAAACGCCCAACTGGGTGGCCTGGGAACTGACACGGCAGGAGACCAAAGGAAGTGAAGAGCGAAAGAACCGCTTCGTACCCGACCCGGATTTGCCCGAACCCCGTGTGGAGCATGACGATTATACGCGCTCTGGATACGACCGGGGACACATGGCTCCGGCAGCCGACATGAAATGGAGCAAGAAAGCCATGGAGGAATCGTTCTACATGAGCAACATCTGCCCGCAGAATCAGAAGCTGAACCGGGACGACTGGGGAGATTTGGAGGAATTATGCCGCAGCTGGGCCCGGAAATATGGCACAGTGTACATTGCCTGCGGACCTATCTATGATAAAAAGCAACCCAAGCGCATCGGAGAGCATCGGGTAGCCGTGCCCGACCGTTTCTTCAAGGTGGTGCTGATTTATAACCGGAAAAGTCCCATCGCCATGGGCTTTCTGTTCGACAACAAGGCACATCATCAGGCACTGGAAAAATATATGGTACCGGTTGATTCCGTGGAAAAGGTAACGGGAATGGATTTCTTCTCTAAGCTCCCCGACGAGGTGGAGAACCGAATAGAGGCCGATATTCCGGCACTGCCTTCAGGAAGGTGAAAGCAGGCCGGAACTTCGGTTCACTCCTGTTCTTCGTTTTTGTATTCTTCAATACAAAAACGATTTATCGTGCAATGCAAAGAATCAAAATTCGTGCGGTAGGCTATGACCTTTATTGCCATTCCGTCATTGGCTTCCAGCAGATATTCATGAGTACCGCTTGCATTCATCCGATACCACATACCGCTCTGTCCGTAAAGTATCCGCAAAGTATTTCCCGACGTATACTCCCAGCTGATACGATAAAGCCCCGTCTCTCCTTTGTGAAAGGAGAAGGTACACGAGTTTTCATCGTACTCCAGATAATCCAATGAGGTGATTTCGTCTTTATAAAAGTTCAAGACAGCGGCCTCACCAAGGGTATCATATTCGAGCCGGATGTAATTCTCCGGCTCACATTTATATTTGAACGTCTCTCCCAAGTGAATCTTAGGAAGCGGAGTATACGCACCCACCTCTTCTTTATTGCATGCCAGCATACATGCGAGTCCTCCCACGCATGCAGCAATTATCATCATCTTCTTCATATCAACCTATATGTTAATTGTTTCCCCCTCCCAATGCATGATAAAGGGTAATGACACTTTTTATCTCCGCATTCCGGTCGGCCACGAGCGACAGTCGCGCTGCCAGTAATGACTGACGAGCAGTCAGCACTTCCAGGTAGTTCGTTGTACCGTGTTCCATCAGCAGTTCCGTGTCACGCAACGCATCTTTCAGATGAGCCACCTGCTCGCGGTCAAGCACCGTTTTCTGACGGGCCGTCTGCCACTGGCTCAGGGCATTGTTCACCTCCGCACCGGCATCCAGCAAGGTCTGCTGAAACTGCAGCAAAGCTTCTTCCTGCTGTGCCTTGCTGATTTTCAGATTTGCCATAAGCTGTCCCCGCTGAAAAAGAGGTTGCACCAGAGAGCCTACCGCCTGACTGAAGCAGCCAGGCGCCCGGATTGGTCACAAGGGCTCCCCCACTATTTGTCCATCCGGCCGATCCGCTCAATGTCACGCTCGGATAAAAACTGGAGCGTGCCTGATTGGTGGCATAAAAAGCCTGTTTAAGGATACAAAATGAAAGAATATGCGTTTACAAAGGACTGGTTCCGACGCTGCAAGCAGACGGAACGGAGCGAGATATGGTGTACAATGAACAAATGGGTATCTTCACCGTACGGGGAGAAAATCAATTCCAGAAAGGAAGTATCGACACACAGCATACGGTGCCTTTGCTCGTATTAAAAGGAGAAATCAGCATCCAGACCAATGACAAGCGGACCGTCATTCCTGCTCCTTCCTACATCGAGTTTATCGAACCTTACCAATGGAGCGACCTGAAAACAGACCGTGATTTCGAAGGATGTCTGCTCATAACCCGAAGGGAGATTTTTTTGCAGGCAGCCGAATGCATCCGTTCCAAGGTCGCAGCCTATGTATACAGACACGTACTAGAGCCGTTTATCCCATTAGAAAAACAGGATCTTCTCCGGATACAATCACATGTGGACATGCTACGCCACACCCTTCAGCAAAAAGAGAATCATTTCCTGGTTGAAATGCTGGAAAACACGCTTCGTTCCCTCATCCTGGAAGTATGGAACATAATCTTCCGCATGTATAAACAAGAAAACGAGCTCGAGCATTCTTTCCGCTGGAAAGATACCCTCCCTCGTTTTCTATACCTGATGCATACCAATTGCCGTTATCACCACACCGTAAAATGGTATGCCGACCAACTCTACGTATCCCCTGATGCGTTATCGGCCAAGTTAAAGAAACTCTATGGCAAGACAGCCAACCAGCTCATCAGCGAAAGCCTGATAGAAGAAGCGAAAGTCTGTCTGCTCAATCCAGCCAACAGCGTGCAAGACGTGGCCGAAAAGCTCTGTTTCTCTGACCAGGCTTCTTTCAGCAAGTTTTTCAAACGTTACTGCGAAATGTCGCCCGGCCAGTTTAAGAAACAAGCCTAAACCTTATTTTTAAAGGTTCACTTCCGTTACCACCTGTCCGTCGAAGAGATTAATAACACGGTCGGCAAAACCGGCATCATGCTGCGAGTGGGTCACCATCACAATGGTGGTGCCTTCCTTATGCAGCTCGGTAAGTAATTCCATCACTTCCCGTCCGTTCTTGGAGTCCAGATTACCGGTAGGCTCATCGGCCAGAATCAGCTTCGGCCCTGATACTACGGCACGGGCAATAGCCACACGTTGCTGTTGTCCGCCCGACAGCTGCTGCGGGAAGTGCTTGGCACGATGTGTAATCCCCATCCGCTCCATGGCAGCCTCCACTTTCCGTTTACGTTCTGCCGAAGGTACGCCCAAATACAACAAGGGCAGTTCGATGTTCTCAAATACGTTCAGTTCATCAATCAAATTGAAGCTTTGGAACACGAAACCAATCACTCCCTTACGCAAGGAAGTACGTTGCGATTCAGTATAGCCCCCCACTTCTGTTCCGTTCAAGAAATACTTGCCTCCCGTGGGATTGTCCAGTAGTCCCAAGATATTCAGCAAGGTAGATTTTCCACAACCTGAAGGGCCCATGATAGCCACGAACTCTCCTTCCTTCACTTCGATATTTACATTATTCAATGCCCAAGTTTCCACTTCATCTGTGCGGAATACTTTCTGTAAATTTTCTGTCTTAATCATACTTCAAAATTTTATTTTAATGATATTACTCTTGTTTTATACATTCTACCGGATTTACCCGACTCAATATCCAACCTTGCAGGCAGACAATGACCGCTGAGATGCCCCACACCACCAGCAACGGCCATACAAAGATACCAATTGAAAGCGGGGCACGGTACGCAAACTGCTCCAGCCAATGCAGCATGAACCACCAGCCGACAGGCATGGCCACTACATACGCCACTACAGCATAGATACAGAACGGCTTGTTAAGCAGCCAGATAATCTGCCCCCGTGTTGCTCCATGCACCTTGCGGATACTGATTTCGCGTATCCGCTGACGGGTGGCATACCAGGCAATGCCAAACAATCCGAAACCTGTCAGCAACAGCCCAATCACAGCATAGAAAGTCAGGATATGCGACAAAGAAAGCACTTTCCCGTTACGTGCCATAAAATCCCGGTGCATATCTGCATAACCGAAAGGTTGGTTAGGATTCATTTCATTCCATACGGCTTCTATCTGCTGCAAGGTCTCTTCACGGTTTTCCGGACGAAGACGCAGTTGCAAATAGAATCCTTTCTGCAAGTCACTTGCCGACAACAGCGTGATGACAAGAGGTGTTACCGCTTCTTCCAGCGAATTGACGGAAAAGTCGCGCACCACCCCTGCAATTACAGCCAGACTGTCTTTTGTTTCCGTATCGAACTCGCGCAAGGCATGCCCCACGACCTCCGTACCCGCAGGCACTAACAAGCGGACAAAACTCTCGTTCACTAGTACAGGAGAAGCCTGACGCTCCAACAGACGAGAAGGAGATTCTCCACTCAACTGTTCAATGCGCAAGGTGCGCAACAACGTGGAGTCGCCTTCCAATGTCAGCAGATTGGTACGCACTTCCTTCCCACCGGGACGCTGCACGTTCAACTGACGTATCCAAGCATTAAGCACCGAAGCCTTGGAAAGTGTCATGGATTCAATCCCTTTCACCCGTTTTTCCAGTTCCGTCTTGAAGAGGGCCAACGGAGCACCAAAGGCATCCCCTATCTCAATGCAGCCCTCGTAACGCGAAGCCCGCTGGCGGGTCAGTTCCATCTGGTTGCGTGCTGTCAGCGTAGCCAGTAACAATCCGGTGGAAATCACGAACTGCACTGTTACCAGTACCGCCACAAAACGCTGTTTGCGCCGGCCACTGTAAAGGGTGCGGTACTCCGTGAACGACAAGCGTGACAGGCGACAGCTGATGTACCATGCCGGTATTACCGACATCAACAGAATGAATAACAGCAACCACGGCAACATCTGACTACTGAAGAAGAACGTCATGGTCAACCGCGAGCCTAACAGGTCATTAAACAGTGACAGACAGTCATTGACCAACAGAATGGACAAGCCGAATGCCAACACCACCGTCAGGAAAGCATCCCCGAAAAGTTGCAGACGGATATTGCGCAAGGTAGCCCCCATCAATTTCTCCACATGAATCATACGAAGCTGTTGCAGCAAGCGGCTCAAACTCATGTTGGTATAGTTGCAGCAAGCAATAATCAGTATCAGCACGGCTGCCAGCAGACTGATATAGAGAGTCTGCACGGGTGTCTGACTGACATAATCGAGTGTCTGCTGGGAAGCATCGTCGGGAGTAGTGAAACAAATGGCGTCCAGCGGATCCAAGTAATATTTCGTCTGACCGGGCATCAGTGTAGGTACCTTGTCCGCATTCATTTTATCAGCCAGGTGACCCGCATCCGTACCCGGAGTCAGCTTCAGCAGTGTAAGTCCACCCCAGAAGAAATCAGGGTCGTGTGCTATCAGCATGTCAAACTGCAGAAGCGATTGTTCACGCTCCTTAAGTACTGCTGCCACTTCATACGTACGGGCCTCTCCAAAACGGAAATGTGCCTCTACCTGCTTTCCTACCGCTTGTTTCCCTCCGAAAAGGCGACGAGCACAAGCCTCACTCAACGCCACCTTCCCCGGCTGACAGAGTACCTGACTCAAACTACCTTCTTCCGTACGATAATCAAAAAAGCTCGTCAGGGTCGTATCGGCCGACAACATCTTAAAATCACCTTCCACCTTCTGCTCGTTCACCTTGCAGTAAAGCAAATCCAGTTTTCCTAACCGGAGAAAGTCCTCTACCTCGACATAGCTTTGCTTCAGCTGCGGAGGAACCTCTGCGCCGGCAAAGGCCACTCGTTTCCCCTCCGTCATCGGGTCATCCTGCCGCAGGAAAAACATACGGCCACGGTCCGGATTATGCCCTTCCAACCCATGCTCATGCACAAAGTACGTCACCAACAAGTTGGTACAGGCTAATCCCAATGCCAAACTGGCTACTGAAACAAGGAAAAACACCTTGTTCCGCCACCAGCTTCGCAAAATCATTTTCAGTGTGACATTCAGTATCATCCATTATCAATTTTAATACGTTATTATTCTGTCAGACGGATGCCTTCGATATAGTATCCCCCTTCCACGTGCTCGCCTTCCGAAAAGTCAAACCAACGGGTATCTTTGGGCAGCGGAGCAAAATAGAGCGTAAAATCCATTTCTCCGCTATCGGGCATAAACACTTGCTCGTCTATCGCGAAACCTTCACTGCGCAGGAGCGGATAGTTCACCCCCTTGTCCGACATCAAGAAAGTCGCTTTGTCCAACCGAATCCAATAATTTGGAATATACCGTGCATGCACGCGAAGTACCGTAGTCGAGTCGGTCAGCTCCACCTGACGGATGGTCAGCACCTCCATCTTTTCTGTTTTCTTCCGCGGATGATGCACCACTTTGTGACCGTCCTTCCATTCGATACGCATCGGCTGTTTGGGAGCCATCGAGCCTTTAATTTTCAGTTTCAGCCAACCTTTTGCATATCCACTCCAGCTGTCAACCACCTTTCCTTCCGGCGAAATCAACACAAAATGGGGAATTCCTCTGACACCATAACGGGCATACAGTCCGTTGTTCTCTTCCAAATCGTTCCAATTATTCCAGGTCATGACATGCGATTTAGAAGCCTCTTCCCATCCCTTCCGGTTCTCAATGCTCAGGCTGACCACCTCCAGGCTGTCCTTGTACATCTCACTGATTTCCTTCAGCTCCGGTTGCGACATGATACAAGGACCACATCCCCGGCTCCAGAAGTCCAGCAAGATGTATTTCCCGCGAAACTCAGCCAGGCGGTGAACCTTTCCTTCCAAGTCGTACATATCCGCATCGGCAGCTTCCTCGCCTACTTTCACTACAGTCGGCGGATTCAAGGCCAGGTACACGCTCTTCCCTTCAAAAGTCTCTTTCTGTGCGGCATCCAGACGGTCGTACAACTGCTGCACGTCTTCCTTATACGGATAGTCTTTACGGAACTTCACCGACATCCCCATCCGATACAATTCATCCATCCAGACGGCATTGACCGGCGACTGTTTCATAAGTGCGATAGTATGCTGCGTAATCTGATCGCTCAACTTATCCGTCAGTTGTTGCAGACTGTCTACCTTTGCACGAGCCTGTTCCTTGTTTCCTCCCTGTGCAGCCGACCTCATCAGCTCAAACTTCTGCATGGACAACCGCTGAAACTCTTCCCATTCCTTGCGGGAAGCCTGCATCAGCTGCTGCTGGAACTGTTGTTCCTTGACATCACTCTCTACTTTCCAAGAGTAAATATACGGATTTTCTCCCTGTACGAGCAAACGACTTCCGGGATTCACCCACAAGCTGAGCGACATGGGTGGAAAACTCGTCTTGTCATGTGCCATCAAATCATAGCGTTCCAGCCCGTTTCCGGCGGTAGTCAGCTCAAAACGGAATGTGCCGTTCCGCAACGTGTCGGTAGCCGCCATACTCCCTACATTCCCCTCTCGCTTCATCAAACTGAACACGGTTCCGTCGGAAATGTGCTTCAACTGTCCTTCCACTACAAATTTCTCTTGTGCCTGTGCTCCCAATGCACCTAAGAGCAGACAGGCTAATACTTGTTTTCTCATGGTTATTTATTCATTTTAGGTTATTATACTATTATATTACTCCCGCTTGATTTCTTCTGCCGGATTCACCCGGGATACCTGCCAAATACGGAAAGCTACCGTAAGGGCGACGAACAAGGAGACACTCAGGAAGAGGCAAAAATAGAAAGCCACCCCATGCTGGAAGAACACCGTATACAAGGTACTAAACTGCCTCAACAAAAATTCAACCAACGCAAATCCCAACACAGCCGTCACCGTCAGTAAAGTAACATAAAGTCGGGCAAACAGCCAGACTATCTGACGCATTCCGGCACCGTTAATCTTTCGGATAGCCATCTCCTTCCGCCGATATTCCGTGTCGATGGTCACGGCTGAATACACGCCCAACAACGAAATCACCAGCACCACTACCGAAAAGAACAATACAATTCCGCGGAGCTTGAACTCAAGCGCCTGTGACTCACGGATGTCGTCCATGAACGTGCTTACCTTCACTTCCACACTTTCCGGCAACGTCTTTTTCAGTATCTTCCGGACCTCCTGAGAGACGGTTTCCGCCTGTCCTTCCTTACATTTTATATAGCAATGCCCACAATAATCATCGAACCCGCTCAGGAGGAATATAAATCCTTCACTATCATAATACACACTGGACACAAATGTCTGGCACACTCCTTTAACCGTGTAGGCATCTCCGTCAAAATTATAAAGCGGTTTCCCCATGATGTCCGTTCCGAGACGATGAGATAATGCCTCGTCTATCACCAAATCGGACGATTCACGCGGCGTATGTCCCGACCGCATCGGAATGTGCATGAAACGAAAGAAACCGGAAGTTATACGCATCACATTTACATCCACATAACTGCCTTTATCATCTTTCTCCGTATACATACCCGTACCGGAAACACCTCCCAAATAATTGATGTCGGCCGGAAGTACCTCTTCGACTCCCGACAAGTTTTTAAACTGATGTATCAGATCCTGCTTCTGCACGGCGTTCATAAAGGAAAAATCCATCGGAATGCTCAAAATCTGCTCTTTCTCCTCCAAGCTCAATGTCCCGAACAAGGTACGTCCCGTTTTATCCGATTGCAGATAAAGTGCCGCTGCCAGTGAGATAAAAACCCAACAGATGAACAGCTGCACTCCCAACAACAGATTCCGCAGCCGTCTCTTTCCTCCCCGGTGCACACCGCCAGTCACCCCTGCATGCACCTGCATGCGACGTACCTTCCACACGACTATTCCACACACCCAAGCACATACTCCCAACAAGCCAGCCAAATACTCAAGGCTCTGTACCATCAGCAGAGAAGCGTCAAACTGCAAATACAATCCGGCCATTTCCAGTCTCAACCAGGGAGCCATCACCTCGATGCAAACACCGATCAACAGGCCGGCCAGCAAAACCAACAAAGCAGACTGTGTAAACAGTTGGACGAAAAGACTGTCTCCAGACGCTCCCGCCACTCGCCGGATACTGAATTCACGCATACGAGTAAGGAAAGACCCCGCGAGCAGATGAAAGAAATTAAGCAAGGCCACCAGTAAAATCAATACCCCGGCTACCATTGTAGTCCATACCATCGTACGAAGCAGTCCCCCATTCCAGTCCCTATCTCCCATCGGATGAGCTTCCACCGCAAAGCTTGTATCATGCATCCGATGCGTCTGTTTGCTGCGATAAAACCACTCATTGAGTTGCTCCAGAGTAAAACCTTTACGCAGCAACGCATACGTAAAGGATCTGATAATGGCATAACGGGCATCATTCTGGATGATTCCTTCCGAATCGTTGAGGGAAAACATATCCAGATGCTTCATAAAAGCAATACTGTTGTTCTCTGGAATATCCTCAATCACTGCCTGAATGGTATAAACCGTTCCACCGGTACGTGGAGTAGAATCCGGCGAAGTGTACAACCGGCGCATCAGTACCAGCTGTTTTCCTACCGCCTGTCGAATATCCCCATATACCCGGCGTGCCATACTTTCGCTCACGACCAATGAATTTGGCATCATCTTGCTCACTTCAGCCGAACCGCACAAAATCTTAGGAGTCAATACTTGGAAAAAGGAAGAATCCGTCTCTGCCACGGCGAAGGAATAAGGTAACTGCTTCCCGTCAGGCATCTCCACGTTGAAAGGCCGTTCTATCGGTGAATAATCCACCACACATAATGCCTCAATCCCATCCGGCTTTTGAAGACGCAGTTCCTCGGCCAACGTCGCAGGAGTATAATTCAACACCTTCCCTTCTTTCATGTCACGAATATTGAGTTCGGCAATCCGTTCATAGTTTGCAAAACAATGATTCATACTGAAAGCATAACGGACCACGTAGAGACAGATACTGAAACACAGCAAGGCCACCCCTACTCCGACCAACGCAATCAGATGCTGTGTCTTGTATTTCCACAAATTGCGGAAAGCCACTTTCAAATAATGTGCAATCATTATAAGTTCATTCTTTTATTATTCACTTTTCATTACTTCACTCGGGTTGATGCGGGAAGCTTTGTTCACCTGCCAGAGCAATGTAGCCACAGAAATCACCGCTACTATCAGGAAGGCTGTCAGGAACAGACCGACCGTCACCGGAGCCTTCACCACCAAATCAGCGGTATAATAGTAGATGGCCAGCCAAGCCAGCGGCACTGCCACCACGGCTGCCAGCAACAGCATCCCCACGTAACGGCGGAGCAACAGCACATATAGGTCTTTCAGCATGGCACCGTTCACTTTGCGGATGGCAATCTCACGGTAACGCTGGCGGATATCGAACAGGGAAATGCCGAACAGCCCCAAACAAGATACGACAATGGCGATAAAAGCAAACGCAGTGTAAAGCATTGCCATCCGACGGTCTGCCGCATACATCTGTTTCACCTGGTCGGAAAACAATGTATATTCAAATTCCTCTGTGCCATATATTTCACGTTCCACTTTTTTCAAGTAATCCATCACCGCAGCAAGACGTCCCGGACGGTATGACAACGTATACAGGTCACCGGAAGAGCCACGTCGCACCACAAATACCATCGGATGCACACCCGCACTGATATGTCCGTCATAATAATCATCGATAACCGCTACAATAGGATGCGCTTCCGGGTTTTGAGCCCTCACCTTGTCATCTTCATACATCAATGTAGCTCCTTGACAGGAATCATACCCCAACGCCTTCAGTGCCGCACGGTTCACCACATAATACTCCCTGTTCCAATCTTCTTCCTCTTCCATTGAGGGAAGCGTTCCCTCTACAAAACGCAGTTCATAAAGCCGGAAGAAAGAAGGATTGGCATACCACATATACAAAAAAGCCGTACGCCCGTTGTTTCCTATAAACTTCATTCCATAATCACTGGAGGTCAGCGCAGATTGATCCGCTACCCAATACTCTATATCGGGGCAAGCTTTCATCTTAGCACCAAGTTGTTTCACTCGCTGCACACGTGCCTGTATGTCTTCCGGATTCCGATAGGACGAATAATCCTTCGATTCGTGTGCCAGATGCGCCACTAAAATATTCTCCGTACGATACCCCGGTTCGGTATTCAACAAAGTATCAAGCTGACGATTAAAATAAAATGCCAGTACCACCAATATCAAGGTAAGTACATACTGCAACAGCAACAGTCCCATCCTCGCCCGTACCGACTGCCCGGCGGTACTCACCAGACGAATGCCGACAGAAGGCAAGATACGCGTGAAACGGAAATACGGATAAAGCGAGGCCATCAGCGGAAGGAATACCAGTAACGCCAAGGACAAATACCCATCGAAAGCTGTATAGGAGAAATCAAACCCGAAAAAGCGGGACACAGGTATCCGTGTCAGTTCAATGCATACCCACGCAAGCAACACCGCCAAAGCGGAAAGCAGAAAGTTCTCGGCAAAAATCTGTGCAAAGACAGCTCCTCTTCCTGCTCCAAACACCCGGCGTATACCGTATTCGTGCGTGCGTTTGAGCATAAAAATCATGTAAAGGTTGATGAAGTTCAGCAATCCGGTAACCAGCAGCAGCGCACAGATACCCATGAATATCTGCAACTGTCCCCAATTTCCCCATACATAAATAGATGCTTTATCCCTTATTTCCAAGTTGGAAAAGTAACATTCTTTCAACGGTACAAAACGAAAGGTGTACGCACGTGTATCCTCCGGATAGTGCGGATTCAGACGGCGTGGATGTTTCCCCACCTGGTTGAGCTTACTCATATCCGCTCCGAGCACAAAACGGTACAAATCCAGCGGCATCTTCTTCCACATATTGGAAGAAGTATTTGCCAGAAGCATATCGAAATTCAGCCAGGTTTTGTTGACAGGAAACCCTATCACGCCTTTCACCACATATTCTTGTCCGTTGGAATAAGTGATTGTCTTTCCGACAGGGTTGTCCGAACCAAAAACCTCCCGTGCATACGATTGGGTCAGTACTACTGAAGAAGGATCGGTCAGGTTCTTTTCTCCCTGTATCAGCGGATAAGAGAACAATTGAAAAAACGTGCTGTCCGTAGCAAGGGCATCGCAACGGTAACGGTGTCCCTCACTGACCAGAAAATCATTCTCCAACGGAACAAAACTACATTTTGTTTCTATCAGCTCCGGAGCAATCAGCACACTGTCATTCCGATAAGCTGCATAAGAGCCCCAATATGCACCTCCAGACACACTCACTTGCACGGCATACACTTTTTCCCGGTCTACACAATGGGTATCGACCGTCAATTCCCGATGGATGTATCGGAGCAAAATGATGCAGCAAGCCAGACTGAATGCCAACCCCAACAAATTAATCAGTGTGTACGTCCGTGCACGAAGCAGGAAACGTAAAGCATAGCGTAGTGTGTTCATATAAATTTCTTTATTTTTATTTCATTCTCTCTTTATCACTTCTGCCGGATTCTGCCGGGCAATCCGTAAGATACGGAAGATAACGGTCAGGGTCGTAACTGCAGCCACAGACATGAAGATACCTACCCAAAAAAAGAAGCCGTAATCAAAAAACACGGTATACATCCGCTTCCATTGTATCAGTACCAAGTAAAGCAAAGGAAAGGCTAATACCGCACTTCCAGTCAACAAGATAATATACAAACGGGCAAAAAGCAGAATAATCTGTGAAACACCTGCTCCATTCACTTTACGGATAGCCACCTCCTTCTGTCTTCGTTCTGTATCGAGTGTAATGCTGGAATATACTCCCAACAAAGTAAGGATGATGCTGACTATAGCAAAGAACAGGACAATGTCTTTCAGTTTATTTTCCAAAGGTTGATTCTCACGAATATCGTCCGTCAAAGTATTTACCCGTACAGAAACACTTTCCGGCAAGCTTTCCCGAAGTACCTGCTCCACCCATGTCCGAACAGCATCAACCTGTTCGCTCTCACATTTCAAGTAGCAATGTCCGATATAACCAGAATTTTCACTGCTGATAAAAACAAACCCGACACTCTGGGTATATGTATCGTTCTGGAAGGGCGGACAAATTCCACATACCGTATAGCCATGCTGCAAATTATAAAGAGACATACCCATCACATCTTTCTTCATTCGCTGCTGCCAGGTACGGTCGGCTACCATGTCTGTCGCCGTATTCAGACCGTGCCCCTGCTCCAGCGGTATGTTCATGAATGTAAAGAAATTTTTCGGTACAGCCATAATGCCTACCTCTATCCATGAATCTGGATTATCCTTTTCAGTCATCATGGAATTGCCGGAAATGCCCTGAAGATAGCCGATATCCGCCAGCAGAACATCCTTGATAGCGGCATGGCTCCTGAAACGGTCTATCAGTTGTTGCTTGTCTGCCTGAGCCAGAAACTGATAGTCTAATGGAATACTGAGAATGGAAGCCTTCTCCTGCCTGGATAATGTACTCAACAACGTACTGCTGGTCTTCTCTGCCTGTAGATATAGTCCTGTAGTCAATGTGACAAAAACCCAACAGATGAAAAACTGTACCCCCAACATCAGGTTGCGTCCCCGATGTCTTTGCTGGTAATGCTGCTCACCCCTCAAACCAGTCTGTATTGTCATACGCTGTATACGTATCGTAGAAACCCAGCAGATAACAACACACAGAACTATCAGCAAAAAGATATATTGCACCGCCTGTTCCAATAGCAAAGCCTTGTCGAAAGTCATGGAGAAAAATTGAAGCGAATAGTCCATCCGTCCTTCTGATAGTTCGATGCCGCACAGCATCAACAACGAGGCCGCCAACGTCACAAGCAATGATTGAGTCAGCAACAGGCAAAAGAGCTGCCAGTCTTTACATCCGTTCACCTTCATCAAACTGAATTCCCTAACCCGGTTGAAATAAGACCCAACCAAGAAGTGGAAGAAATTGAGCAATCCTACCAACAAGATAAGCAAGCCCATTGCAGCGGTTATTCCACTAATAACAGACAGTCCCCGACTAAACGAAGGAAACTGTCCGAGAAGAAAAGCTTTCACCTTATAAGTTGTTCCATACAATGTCCAGGTAGAATGCCGTTCGACCAAAACCGTTTCCAGTTTCCACAAATCGACTTCAGGCCTAAGCAAAGCATACGTGTTCCCTCCTGTCATCTCCCGGTTTTTGGAACTCTGAATCACTCCCTCACTATCATTCAAGACCAACATGTCGACCGATTCCATGAAATGAAGGGAATTATTCATCGGTGTATCCTCCATTACAGCCTGTATGGTATATGCAATACCTCCGTCACGAGGAGTTGACTCTGGTGAAGTGGGAAGTCTTCGGGTCATGGTACAGGTTTTACCGATAGCTTCATTTATATTTCCGAAGATACGGACTGCCGCCTCACGAGTCATTACCAATGCATTGGAAGTATGACTGGCCGTTTCCCAACTTCCGGCCAGAATACGGGGAGTGAACAGACGGGCATACAGGCTGTCTGTCTCCATCCGCCGAAGTTCGTAAGGCAATGACTTGCCGGGCTTCACTTCAATGTCGAAAGGGCACTCTCTTGGGTAGGACACAAACGACACAGCTTCAAACTGGTCAGTCCAGCTACGTAGATTGTGCGACAACGGAGCAGGAGTACCAGAAAAATAATGCCCGATTATGGGATCATACAAATGCAACTCTGCAATCCGTTCGTGATTAATAAAACAATGGTCTCTTGACTCTATGAAACGGCTGCAATAAAAACAGACAGTAAAACTGAACAGTCCCACCGCCAGCCCGATAATAGAGATAATACTCTGTGTGCGGTACTTCAGCAAATTCCGCCAGGCTATTTTCAGGTAATGTGCAATCATATCTTTTCACTCATTCGTGTCAACAATTATAAAATCAGGTATTTTTAATACCACATTATATCGCCTTCAATTTCCAATCAAAGATTGAATCGGTTTCAGAAACCTTCTCCTTATTTTCCACCTTCATGAGAAATTCCAACGCATGGTTATGTCCTCGGGCAGAAGCCTGTTGGAACAAATGTTTTGCCTTGGCATAATCCTTCTCAACACCTTTTCCGAAATAGTACATCAATCCCAGATTGAACTGCGCCGCGGGAGAATTCAATTCAGCCGCCCTTGAAAGAAGTTCTGCTCCTTTCGATAAATCTTTGGGGTATCCATGCCCTTCTATATGAAACACAGCCAGATTAAACAATGCGGAAACATTGTCTCTTGAAGCAGATTTTTCAAACCAGTATATGGCATCGCCCGCGCTGGTTGAAGTTCCGTAACCGAATGTGTACATATATCCTAAATTATTCATAGCATCAGTATTATCATGTGCTGCAGCCTTTTTATATAGCTTGAATGCTTCCGAATAGCTCTTAGTGACTCCCCAGCCATGCCTGTAAAGACTGCCTAATCCCACTTGCGCTTGGGAGTGTCCTTGCAAAGCAGCCAGACTGAGATATTTTCTGGCTTTAGAATAGTCGATGTCTGTTCCTATGCCATAAGCATACATATAGCCCAGATTGTTCTGAGAATCCGCATTGCCGTTATCTGCCGATTCCAGGAATAACTTCATGGCCTTTTTGTAATTCCTTACCCCGGTCTTACCCTGATAATATATATCACCTAAAATAAACTGGCAATGTTTTGCTGTGTCTATTTTTGCCAGTTTTAAGTACAGAGTCGCGGCATCCCCGTATCTTTTCTGTCTGTACAAACTATCTGCCTGCATATAAAGATTCTGAACATCGCCCAAAAACCAGGTATATATAGTATTACGGTTTTTAAGCCCCAGTACAATCATTGCCAATAAAAGACAGATTCCCAAAGCAATAGTTATGTGTTTTATTTTCCCTTTCATAAATCAATAATTATATTCAACTATAGGATACTCCAGAGAGTCACTGTTTCCAATATTCACTATTTTTTCCCAACTTTCTGTAATTCTTCACTTTAAGCGTTCCCAGTACTTTCTTTGCAGTACTCCAGTACTTCCCTGAAAGTACTACAGTACTTCTTAGGCAGTACTCCGGTACTTTCGGGGAAGTACTGGAAGCAGGTGAAAGCATCTGGTTCATTCACTTAAACACCAGCTCTTCCGCGTCGCCAAAGTTATCATATCCTGTGGTAATCACCCAATCGCCGGGCTGCAAACCTTCGGTTATTTCGTATTGCAGGGGGTTCTGACGCCCGATTACCACCGGAACCCTTCTCGCCCGGGTCTTGTCGGCATTGAGTTTGTAAATCCACTGCCCGCCGGTCTGCGAATAGAAATTACCGCGCGGAATTACCAAGGCTTGTTCCGGTTGCCCTAACTCAATCTGTACCCGGAAGCTTTTTCCCAGACGGACGTTTTCAGGCATTTCTCCCGTAAAGACTAAGTCCACATCAAAGGTGCGGTCTTTCACCTCCGGCACCACCTTGCTGACTTTCAAGGCATAGCGTTTTCCCTGATAAGTTACGGATGCCGGCAGACCTACCGTCACCCGGTCTACGTAGTATTCGCTCAGGGAAGCATGCACCTTGAACTGCGACATCACTTTCACTTCCGCCAGATTCTCTCCGGCTGCCACCTGCTGGCCCAATGTGACCTTCACAAAACTGAGCTGCCCATCGGCCGGTGCACGTACCACCAGCTCTTCCATCCGCTGCAAAGAACGCTCCAGCTTCTTCTGTTCCCGTTCCCGGTCGTTTCGCAACAGCTCTCTGCGAATGACCGTCATGGCCGAATCGCTCTGCAGACTCTGCATCTTCAGCTGAGTAGAAGCCGTTTTATAGCGGTACTCATCTTCCGACACTTCCAACTGCGCCTTGCTGCGGATGCCCATGCGGTATTCTTCCTGCTCCAGTGCAAAGCTTTTCCGTATCTTGTTCAACTCGTAAGCAGCCTCCAGCGTCTGTTGTTTCAAGGTCAGACTTTTCTGTTCCATCTCAAGGGCCTTCTCCTGATAAGAGATGCGTTGCTTCTCCCATTCATCCCGCTGGTCATCTATCTCGCGCAACAGGTCCGGATTGGTCAGCAGCAAGATGGTATCTCCCTGCTGTAAAAGGCTTCCCTCCTCGGCTACGATGCGGGCTACATTACCCGACTCGCGGGCATTGACCATCAAAGTCAGAATGGGATGCACCACTCCTTCCACGTCCACGTATTCACGGAAAGGAGCCTGCTTCACCTCGGCCAGTTGCACAGAGTCCGCATCAATGCGTAAACGCTGTGGCCCGGAAGCCAGTATAACCACATAAATCAGTCCGGCCAGCAAAAGTACGCCGCCCGCCAGATAAAGACGATAGCGAACGTACCAGGGTTTCTTTTTCAATTGTATATCCATAATCGGTTTGTGTTATAGTTCAGGTAAAGTTTCAGTCAGCGGACAGTTCCGGTAAAAATCATATTGTGTCAGGCTGCGAAGTCCGTAATACAGCATCCAGTAGGTTTTCAGGGCCTCAATATAATTGCGCCGGGAGGTATCTTTCTCGGTGGTGGCCGCATTCAAATCGAGTACCGACGATTTGCCCATCAGGTAAAGGCGGAGGGCCACTTCATACCGCCGGCGGGCTGTTTCGTCGGTACGGGAAGCTACTTCCACCTGCCGTGCCTGAAGGTTAAACTGCCGTACCATCTGCCGCACGTTCAGTTCAAAATCATTCATGCCCTGTTCCACCTGGGTATTGACCAGCTCGATGTTCGATTTGGCCACACGTACCTTTCCTTTTCCTCTCCCCCAGTCCAGTATCGGAATCACTACGGACAGGCTCACGTATTGCTGGTCAAGCGGGTCACGATAAGAATCCCGAAGACGGGCAGCGGTCTGCGAAAGTCCGAACTGGAAGTACAAATCCGCTTTTAGTCCCCGACTGGCACGAGCAGAGGCCAACTGGCTACGACTCTCCAACTGCATCCGCCGGTAGGTCTCAATTTCCGGACTGTGAAAATGTGCCTGTTCCAGTGCCTTGTCCAAAGGCACTTCAAAATCCGGCACACTGTCATGCGGAATCACCTCTATCTCTTCTTCCTCCCGGATACCTAAGAAAGAACGGAAGGTAAGCATCGCGTCTTCCACACTGATACGGGCTTTCATCAGGTTGGTTTCCTCGGTCAGTTTGTTCACTTCCAGCTGCAACATCTCGTTCTCCGTAATGCTGCCGATGCGATACCGTCCGCGGGCATAGCGATACAAGGTATCAGCGGAAGCATAGTTGGCTCGGGCAATCTCCAAGTCGGACTGGGCAGATGCCAGTGCAAAAAACAACTCGCATGTTTTCGAAGCAATCAGCTCCAGCGTCTCACTATATGTTTTCTTAGCCTCCTGAAAACGGACGGGCTCAATGCGGCGGTTCCACTTCAAGGAGTTATAGCCAAAAAGCGACTGACGGTAACCTACCGTGAAAGGCTGGGTGTTATAAGCCGTGCTTTTCTCGCCCAGTTCATCCATACGCTGGGCGGCGGTCTGCATGAACAAGTTACCTCCCGTGAACCAGACGTTTTGGCTGACGGAAAGCGTCAGGTCGGTAGCCAGCTGGTTCTGGCGGAGAAACAGTTCCGTACCGTCAGGCTGGGTTACCTTATTAATCTGCCGGTTCAGATAAGGCGATGCAGACAAACTTACCTCAGGCAGGTAGTCTGCCCGAAACGAACGGTAACTCCAGTAAGCTGCCCGGTAGGTATGCCGAGCAGCTTCTGCCTCTGGAGAGCTGGCCTGCGCCAACTGAATAGCCTCTTGCAGCGTCAGCTTCTCTCCCCACACAACTTGCCCGCAAAAAAGCAGGCAACTCATAAGCCACAGTATCTTGTTTCCCATCTTCATACGCATAGTTATCTGCTTTTTTATATCCAAAAACTGTGCCATTCAGATAACGCACTGATTATGTAGAAGATAGAGGAATCGAGCAAATTCACACCGTGTGCGCATCCGCACAAAAAGCGTGCGAAAATGCACATACAGCACATGCAAAAAAGCATTATCTTTGCGAAAGACACCTTGATATTATATGGAAGAAAAAGGAAAAATACTCATCATTGACGATAACGAAGACGTGCTCTTCGCCTTGAACCTGCTGTTAGAGCCTTATATGGAGCAGATTCGAGTAACCACACAGCCTACACGGATTGAACATTTTATGACTACCTTCCATCCCGATGTGATTCTGCTCGACATGAATTTCCAGCGGGATGCCATCAGCGGGCAGGAAGGGTTTGACTACCTGAAACAGGTTCTCCGTATCGACCCGCAAGCGGTAGTGGTATTCATGACGGCCTACGCGGATACGGGAAAAGCGGTGCAGGCCATTAAAGCCGGGGCTACTGATTTTATCTCCAAACCATGGGAGAAGGAAAAGCTGTTGGCTACATTGTCGGCTGCCGTCAAACTCAGCCGCTCACGCCAGGAAGTAGAACGGTTGCAGAACGAGGTACAGGCCCTGAAAGGAGACGACCGCATTCCGGAACTGATTGGCAACTCCCCCGCCATGCAGAAGGTAAAAGAAACCATCTACAAGCTTTCTGATACGGATGCCAACTTGCTCATACTGGGAGAAAACGGTACCGGAAAGGATCTGGCCGCACGCATGCTGCGCTTCTTCTCTCCCCGTCGGGAGCAGGTCTTTATTCCCATCGACTTGGGAAGTATTCCGGAGCAGTTGTTCGAAAGTGAGCTCTTCGGGTACGAGAAGGGTGCTTTCACGGATGCCCGAAAAGCCAAGCCGGGCAGAATGGAAACGGCTTCGGGGGGTACGCTGTTTCTGGATGAAATCGGTAACTTGTCCCTGCCCATGCAGGCCAAGTTGCTGACGGCCATCGAAAAGCAGTGCATCACCCGACTGGGAGCAGTCAATCCGATACACATCGATGTCCGGCTGATTTGTGCCACCAATGCCAACCTGCATCAGTTGGTGGCAGAAGGAAAATTCCGTCAGGATTTGTTGTACCGCATCAATACCGTGGAACTTCACATCCCTCCTTTACGCGAACGTGGAGAAGATATTCTGCTGTTAGCTACACATTTTCTGAATCAGTACAACCGGAAATACCGCAAGGAAATCAAGGGACTGACGCGTGAAGCCAAAAACAAGTTGCTGAAATACGAATGGCCGGGCAATGTGCGTGAATTGCAGCACACCGTAGAGCGTGCCGTCATCCTGAGCGAAAACGGCCTCCTGAAACCGGATGATTTCTTGTTTCCACAAGGGAATGCTGCCGCTCACCAACCTGCACTGACGGAGGAACTCAACTTAGAGAAACTTGAAAAGAATGCCATCGAACGGGCCTTGAAAGTGAGCGCAGGAAACATGAGCAAGGCTGCCGAACTATTAGGAATTACACGTTTTGCACTTTATCGGAAACTGGAAAAATGGGGCTTATGAAAACGTATGGATACTACCTGATACTGCACATTTTAGGACTGACAGGTCTGATTATCGCAGGTGTTTTAGCCATGCTGCATGGACTGTGGTTCTGTACCATCATCTGCGGACTGTTGCTCATTGGCATCTGTTACAGCCTGTACCGCATACAAATCCGGCAGACTGAAACCATGTACCGGCTCGTGGAATGCATGAAACAGAATGACCTGGGACAGCGGGTTTGCGCACCTTTTGCCGACCCGCAGATGCAGAAGTTAGCAGAAGAACTTTCACAGGCTCTGAAGAACCTGCGCACCCGTATAGTAGATGAGGAGGTAAAGCACCAATACTATGAAATGCTGCTGAACAAGGTAGATACGGCCGTCCTCGTCACCGACCGAAGCAACCGGATGGAATGGATGAACAAGGCAGCCCGCGAACTATTGGGACACTGCGCCCATCTGCCCGAAGAAATCAGCACGGCCATTCAGGAAAACCAGCAGGTGGCTCACCTGCAAAAAGGAAACGCCACTTTCGACCTCTCCCTGTCGGTCACTCACATCCAGCTGCAAGGACGAACCTGCCGGCTGATTAGCTTGAAAAACATCCACGGCGCATTGGAGTACAAAGAAATGGAAGCTTGGCAAAAGCTGATACGGGTACTGACGCATGAAATCATGAATTCCATCACCCCAATTATCTCTCTGGCAGATACATTGAATGAACGAAGCCAGGAGCATCCTGATGATGCACGTACGCATACCTACATACAGCAAGGGCTACAGGTCATCTACCGCCGGGGAAAAGGCTTGCTGGAGTTTGTAGAAAATTACCGGAAACTGACCCGTATCTCGGCCCCGATGAAGACGGAAATCCCACTGGAACAGTTTCTTTCCGACCTGCAACGACTTTACCCGGAACTGGAAGTGCAGTATAAATGCCCGTCTTTCCAGCTCACCTGGTATGCTGACCGCACACAGATGGAGCAGCTATTTATAAACCTGCTGAAGAATGCCCGTGAAGCATGTGCCCATCGCTCCCATCCGGACATTCGCATCCAGGTAGAAACTCATGCCCAGGAACTCATTTTCGAAATCAGCGATAACGGAGAAGGTATGCTGCCGGAAGTGACGGAACGTATCTTCGTGCCTTTCTTCACCACTAAGAATAACGGTTCCGGTATCGGCCTTACCCTCTGTAAACAGATTATCAGCCTGCACGGGGGACAAATCAGCGTACAAAGCACAGCGGGGAAAGGAAGCCGTTTCCGCCTCTCTTTCCCCGCCGTATAAGTATATGGTTTAATTACTTATTTCATAACCCATTGCAGACAAACCGGTTTATCGGTATGGATAGTCTTGCCAGTATCCTGCAAAAGACCGGTTTCTGCATCACGCGCAAACACCTGAATCTCATTGGTATCCCGGCAAGCTACCAGCAGAAACTTGCCGTTCGGTGTAATCGTGAAATTACGCGGATGAATGCCCGTCAACTGATAGCCCACCTTGGTCAGTGTACCATCGGAAGGAGAAACCTTGAAAATAGCCACGCCATCTGCTTGCAGACGGTTGGAAGCATACAGGAATTTTCCATCGGGCGACAGATGAATATCCGCACTACCTTTCGCGCCCACCGTATCTGCCTTGATGACTTGCTGCTGTATCAGGGTCTTTCCATCATACGTCCACACCACTACTTCGCCAGACAGTTCCGTCAACAGATACGCATGTTTTCCCTGCTTGTCAAAACAAGTATGACGCGGACCTGAACCTGGAGCCAACTCAATATCAAAAGCAGCCGCTTCATCCAATAAATCCGTTCCTTTCGTTCCTGGAGTTTGTTTTACCGGAAAAGCGTGAATACGGTCCAGTCCCAAATCGTTTGCCAAAAGCAACTTCCCGTCGGGAGTGAAATACACACAGTGCAAGTGAGGCTGCTCCTGCCGTTCCTTATTGGCTCCTTTTCCCTGGAAGGAAATGACATGCCCCTCTCCTAACTTTCCATCCGCCAGACGAGGGAAAACCGTAATATTCGCTCCCATGTAATTGGCGGTCAACACAAACTTGCCATCCGGACTCACCGTAATATAACACGGTGAAGCTCCACCCGTAGACTGGCTGTTCAGCAACGCCAGCCCCGAAGTCAACGTATCCAATGCCAGCGCATTAGCCGTAAACCCTTTTTCCGTCTCTCCCACGGCATACACATGCGTACCGTCTTCCGTCGGCACTAAAAACGACGGATTCTCAATTCCCGACAACGTACTGGCCAGCACGGCCTCTCCCGTTTCCTGATTGAAACGATACGCCTTTATACCTTCCTGATTGGCACTTGCATAACTGCCCACCAGCATTAATAAAGTATCCGGTTCTTGTGACACACTCATTTTCTGCTCACCTTTTCCAGCACAAGCCCCCAACAAAAGAGAGCCGGCACATAACGACATTAAAATGTGCTTCCTCATAGTTCTATATTATCTAAGTAAACAATGTTTCAAAAATAAACTCATAAAAAAACGAAGAACCTTGACTCATTAAACCCAAGATTCTTCGCTTTTTAAAAAAAGGAGAAGCCGTACCCGAGGCGTGACGAAACTCCGAATGACAGGTTTTGAGTGCTCCCCTCCTTTGTAATCCACCGGCATAAATGCTACCCGAAGGCGTGGCCCGCCATTGGAAGTAGAAGCTTGTCTCGGTATTTCTTTAGATTTGATGAGTTTCCCGATTCTGCAAGTACGGCTTCAATTTTGTATTACAAATATACAACAATTATTTGAATATACAAACATAACAAACAAAAAAAGGATGCCTTTTTTAGGGCATCCTTTATACATTGTCTCCGTTTCCGGTGAGATTAAGCAGCTTTAGCTTTAGCAACCACAGCCTTGAAAGCTTCAGGGTGGTTCATGGCTAAGTCAGCCAACACCTTACGGTTGATTTCAATACCTGCTTTGTGCAATGCACCCATCAACTTAGAGTAAGACATACCTTCCAGACGAGCAGCTGCGTTAATACGCTGAATCCACAATGCGCGGAAGTTACGTTTTTTGTTCTTACGGTCACGGTATGCATAAGTCAGACCTTTTTCCCAAGTATTCTTAGCAACGGTCCAAACGTTCTTTCTTGCACCAAAATAACCTCTGGTTAAACCTAAAATTTTCTTTCTTCTTGCTCTAGAAGCAACGTGATTTACTGATCTTGGCATAGTTTTAATTCTTTTTTGAATGATAGCGCCGATATATTCTCAATCGGACTTGAGGCTAATGCATTCGGTTAATAATTTAAAATGATACGTTTTTACGCTTTTGTTAAGATTACTTCATGCAAAGAAGTTCTTTTACCTGAGCTAAGTTAGCATTGTCAACTAAGCCCATGTGGCAAAGGTTTCTTTTCTGCTTTTTAGTCTTCTTAGTCAAAATGTGACTGTGAAAAGCGTGCTTTCTTTTGATTTTACCTGTTCCGGTAAGAGCGAATCTTTTTTTAGCACCGGAGTTAGTCTTGATCTTTGGCATCTTGTTAAAATTTTAATTATTATTATTCACATGGTAACGCACTATACCGGCGCGTTACGCACTTTCTTTTTTATTCTTTGGTTTCAACCACCTTCGCAGGTTCTGGTTTTGCAGCCTTTTTCGGAGTTCCCGGTTTTTTCGGAGACAATGATATAGTCATTCTCTTTCCTTCGAGCAACGGCATCTGTTCTACCTTTGCATAGTCTTCCAAATCGTTGGCAAAACGGAGCAAGAGCACTTCTCCCTGTTCCTTGAACAAAATGGAACGTCCTTTAAAGAACACGTATGCTTTTACCTTATCTCCATCCTGCAAGAAACCGATGGCATGTTTCAGTTTGAAGTTGTAATCGTGTTCGTCGGTCTGAGGTCCGAAACGGATTTCCTTCACGTTTACCTTCACCTGTTTAGCTTTCTGTTCCTTTGCGCGTTTTTTCAGCTGATAGAGGAATTTAGAATAATCTATAATTCGACAAACTGGAGGAACTGCGTTAGGTGAAATTTCGACCAAGTCGGCTTCATGTTCTTCCGCAAGTTTCAAAGCCTGCGCAATCGGATATACCGCCGATTCAATATCATCTCCCACAATACGTACTTCTTTGGCGCGAATCTGTTCGTTGATTCGGTGTTGCCCTTTTAACGTGTCATTTTTCATTAAAAATAGTGTCTTCCTGTTTGTTTTTTGAATTTATAAATTATTTATTTTAAAGTCCGTTTGCCGCAGAATTTTGATTCTGTCAGCAAACGGCTGCAAATTTACCATTTATTTATCATATTATGAACTTCTTCTGCAATATTTTTTGCAAATTCTTCGATTTTCATGGTTCCTTTGTCTCCTTCACCCTGCTTACGTACGGCAACTTCACCATTTTCGGCTTCTTTTTCGCCCACAATCAGCATGTAAGGGATGCGTTTCATTTCGTTGTCGCGAATCTTACGGCCAATCTTTTCGTTACGGTCATCTACCAATGCACGTACATCATACTTTCTCAGTTCCATGCGTACCTTATCGGCATAGTCATTGAATTTCTCAGAGATAGGCAGGATAGCCACCTGATCCGGAGTCAGCCACAACGGGAACTTGCCGGCAGTGTGTTCAATCAGCACAGCCACGAAACGTTCCATTGAACCGAACGGAGCACGGTGAATCATTACCGGACGATGTTTCTGGTTATCTGAGCCCATGTATTCCAACTGGAAGCGTTCCGGCAGGTTGTAGTCCACCTGAATGGTACCCAGCTGCCAGCGACGACCGATGGCATCCTTCACCATGAAATCCAGTTTCGGACCGTAGAATGCAGCTTCACCATATTCCACTTTCGCCTTCAAGCCCTTTTCTTCGCAAGCTTCCACGATAGCCCGTTCTGCCTTTTCCCAGTTTTCATCGCTACCGATGTATTTTTCGCGGTTTTCCTTGTCACGCAAAGAAATCTGTGCTTCAAAGTTTTCCAGACCCATAGAAGTGAACACGATAGAGATGATGTCCATCACGCGGAGGAACTCATCTTTCACCTGGTCAGGACGGCAGAAGATGTGCGCATCATCCTGTGTAAAGCTACGTACACGAGTCAATCCGTGCAACTCACCACTCTGCTCGTAACGACATACCGTACCGAATTCAGCAATACGCAGCGGCAAGTCACGGTAAGAACGCGGAGAGTTCTTGTAAATCATACAGTGATGCGGACAGTTCATCGGTTTCAAGAAGTATTCTTCGCCCTCTTCCGGAGTATGGATAGGCTGGAATGCATCTTTACCATATTTTGCATAGTGACCTGAAGTCACATACAACAGTTTGTTACCGATAGGCGGACACATTACTTCCTGATAGTCATAACGTGCCTGAATACGACGGAGGAAGTCCTGCAGACGGATACGCAAGGCAGTACCTTTCGGCAACCACATCGGAAGTCCCTTACCGACTGTATCCGAGAACATGAACAAATCCATTTCCTTACCAATCTTACGGTGGTCACGTTTCTTGGCTTCTTCCAGCATTACCAGATATTCATCCAGCATTTTCTTTTTCGGGAAAGTGATACCATAGATACGTGTCATCTGTTTGCGGTCTTCCTGACCTCTCCAGTAAGCACCAGCTACTGACAGCAGCTTAATAGCCTTAATCGGAGCAGTAGACAGCAAGTGCGGACCACGACAAAGGTCGGTAAACGCACCCTGAGTGTATGTACTGATGTGACCATCTTCCAATTCAGAAATCAGCTCACACTTGTAAGTCTCACCTCTGTCACCAAACATTTTCAAGGCATCTTCCTTTGAAATGCTCTGGCGAACCAGTTCTTCCTTCTTGGCAGCTAGTTCAGCCATTTTCTTTTCAATGGCAGGCAGGTCACCTTCCTTGATCACAGCCTCACCCGGATCTACGTCATAATAGAATCCGTTTTCGATAGCCGGACCGATACCGAACTGAATACCCGGATACAATTCCTGCAATGCCTCAGCCAGCAAGTGTGCACTTGTATGCCAGAAGGCATGCTTTCCTTGTTCGTCTTCCCATTTATAAAGAACGAAGTTTGCATCTTCGTTGATAGGACGATTCAAATCCACAGTTTCACCGTTCACCCCACAAGCCAATACATCCTGTGCCAGACGGGAACTGATGCTTTCTGCAATCTGCAGACCAGTAACTCCTTCGTTATACTCGCGAACGGAGCCGTCAGGAAAAGTTATCTTAACCATAGTCTTTTTGTATTAATCTGTTATTGAGACGCAAAAATATAAACTTTTTAGTTAAAGAAAAATATTGCATCCAATTATTTCTCCTCTATTGTCGTAAATCGCTTGATAATATTGTAGGCCGAGAATATTCCCAGTTCACCAGCCTTACTCAAATCCTGAATACCCTGGCGGTTGTTACCCAAGAAGATATTCGTCAGTCCGCGATTATAATAGGCATCCGCAAAACGGGAATCCAGTTCAATGGCCTTGTTGTAATCTACCAACGCAGCCCGATAGTCTTTCATCACTGCCAGAATATTACCCCGGTTATAATATGCATACACAAAATCGGGAGCCAGTTCAATTACACGATCCAAATCTTCACGCACCTTATTATAATCATACGAACGCACCTGCAGGTTCTGTTCCTCTACCGTTTCCACTTCAAACTTCCGGTCGCGCTTGCGGTATTCCAACTGTTTGTAGTAAATCAGTGCACGACTGAAATAAGCCGGGAAGAACGTAGAGTCACAACGGATAGCCTCATCCAGGTCCTTCAACGCATTGTCAAAGTCCTGCACCAGATAGAAGTCGAGTGCACGGGCATAATAATACAACACATTACCCGGTTCCTTCACAATGGCAGCCGTCCGCTCATCAATGGAAGCAAAATGCTGCTTCACCTGCTCCTCCGACAACGAAGCCTCATTATTCGTAATCAGCAGACGATGCGGAAGCACCCTGCGTGCATTCAGGTCGTCGATACCTTTATAATAATTGACCTGACGCTTCACCTCTTCCGGACGCTCGTAGTAATTCAGGGCAAACATCGGCTGTGGCAAAATCGTCATATTCTTGTCCTGCACCCTTCCACGGTAATCCGTCTTGTAACGGTCGTCTTCCGAATCATTGTCGGCCACCACAATCTTGCGGTAGTTTTCCACGTTCTTATCCGATTTCTTACGCGTCTTATCGTTCGAAGCCGTCTGCTTTTTCGTACCGTTCTGCGCTTCAATCTGCGCTTTCAGCACCTTAAATTCGTCGGCATCCGCCCCTTTCAGGTCGCCCACCTTTCTTCTGGCCTGCGCACGATACTGGTATCCAGCCAAGAAGTTGGGATATTCTTCCAGCACCGCCGAATAGTCCTCGATAGCTCCGGGATAATCACCCGTACGGTCGCGCAGCAAGCCCCGGTTGAAACGAGCCATCAGGTTGTCCGGCTCCATCTTGAGCACAAAGTCAAAATCCTCAATCGCGCGGTTGTCATCCCCTACCTGTGCACGAAGCAAACCACGGTTATAGTGTCCGATAAAATTGTTCCGGTCTACATCCAGTGCCAGGTCATAATCCGACATCGCCCCTCTCAGGTTATTCTGATGGTATCTTGCCAGTGCACGGTTGATATACACGCCCGCATTACGCACCGACAGACGAATTGCCTCTGTCAAGTCCGTTTCCGCATCCTTATACTTTCCGCGTTGCAAGAACAGCATACCGCGCGACGACCATGTATCCGGATTATAGCGGTCCATCTCGATAGCCTTGTCCGCATCCGTCATGGCCTGCAGCGTATCCTTCTGTTTCAACGACACCTCCGTACGCATCAGGTACGCATCCGTATAACGCGGAGAAATACGAATCAACGTATCCAAATCCACACGTGCCTGCGCATATTCCTCCTCGTGCATCCGGCACAAAGCTAAGTTATGCCACAGACTGATATTCTCCGGATCCATCTTCAGAGCCTTACGGTAATCCTGGATAGCCCCCTGATAATTCTGCTGACGGATACGGGAAATACCGCGAATCTGATACGCATTCACCACAAAAGGATTGCGTTCCAGCGCCTGCGAACAGTCAGCTTCCGCCCCCTGATAATCATCCAGGTTCATCTTGGCCAGTCCACGATAAAAATACGGCTCAGCCAGATACGGTTTCGCCCCGATTACCTGATTGAAATACTGGATAGAGAGGACATAATCCTCAAAATAAAGTGCATTTTTCCCGATGGTCATAACCCTGTCCGTATTAATCTGCGACAGGGCAACCACCGGGAAAAACATACCTATATATAATATGTATAGGATTCTTTTGATCATTTCACTGTTTTCACTTTATAAGAGCAACGAGCTTTACCATTCACCATACCGTTCAGCTTGCCACGAATCATCTGTTTGCGCAAAGCCGACAAATGATCGATAAACATGGTACCATCCAGGTGGTCGAATTCATGCTGCATCACACGGGCCAGATAGCCTTCCACCCACTCATCGTGCGGCTGCATGTTTTCATCCAGGTAAGTCACGTGAATCTTGTCCGGACGCTTCACACTTTCGTGGATACCCGGCAAGCTCAGACAGCCTTCTTCCATCGAAACCAGTTCACCGCCTGTTTCCAGAATATGCGGATTGATGTACGTACGCTTGAAATCCTTGAACTCCGGCATATCATCCGACAGCACGTCCAGGTTCACCACTACCACACGGATAGGAAGCCCGATCTGAGGAGCAGCCAGTCCCACCCCGTCGGCACGGTCCATCGTTTCAAACATATTTGTAATCAGCTCTTTCAAGCCCGGATAATCTGGCGTAATATCTTGAGCCTCCTGACGCAATACAGGCTGCCCGTATACATAAATAGGTAAAATCATATTATTCAAAAATTTATTAAGTTACATTCTTCTCGATTCCAAATAAGATTGCAGAATAATCGTGGCACTGATTTCGTCCACCAGCGCCTTATCCTGACGCGCCTTTTTCTTCAGTCCGCCGTCAAGCATCGCCTGATGTGCCAGCACAGAAGTAAACCGTTCGTCCACCAGTTCCACCGGCATGTCCGGCAGTTTCTTTTTCAGCTGCGCCACAAACGGCTTGATATACTTCATGTTTTCGGAGTCCTCATTGTTCATCTGCTTGGGATGCCCCACCACGATGCGTTCCACCTTTTCCTGCGCCACATACTTCAGTAAAAAATCCATCAGCTCATGTGTCGGCACGGTAGTCAGCCCGTTCGCTATAATCTGCATCGGATCGGTCACTGCAATTCCGGTGCGTTTTCTGCCATAATCTATTGCCAAAATTCTGCTCATACGGCGACAAAAGTACAAATTTATTCCTTACTTATTTACATATAAAACTTAAAAAAAGCATACCATAAGGCTTTCAAAGCTCCAAATGACAGGTTTCAGCCTCAAATAAAATCAAAGGCCACATCGGATTTAGGAAAAATATGCGTACCTTTGCACGCATAGATTACATTTTACATCACACACAATATGCAGGAAAAAATTATTATTCTTGACTTCGGTTCACAAACCACGCAGCTTATCGGCCGCCGTGTGCGCGAGCTGAACATGTATTGCGAAATTGTTCCTTACAACAAGTTTCCACACGATGACCCGTCGGTTATCGGCGTAATCTTGTCGGGAAGTCCTTTCTCAGTGTATGATGAGAAGGCTTTCAAAGTTGATTTAACCAACATCCGCGGAAAATATCCTATCTTGGGTATCTGCTATGGTGCACAGTTCATGTCGTACACCAACGGAGGAAAGGTAGAGCCGGCTAACACCCGCGAATACGGACGTGCACACCTGGCAACTTTCGACCATCAGAACCCGCTGCTGAAAGGCATCCGCGAACACTCTCAGGTATGGATGAGCCACGGTGACACCATCACTGCCATCCCCGACAACTTTGAAATCATCGCTTCTACCGACAAAGTAGCCATCGCCGCTTACCAGGCAAAGAACGAAAAGCTCTGGGGCGTACAGTTCCATCCGGAAGTGTTCCACAGCGAAGACGGAACTTTGCTGCTGAAGAACTTCGTAGTAGACATCTGCGGCGGAAAGCAGGACTGGAGTGCCGCTTCTTTCATTGAAACCACAGTAGCCGAACTGAAGCAACAGCTTGGCAACGACAAGGTAGTGTTAGGACTGAGCGGTGGCGTTGACTCATCAGTAGCAGCCGTATTGCTGAACAAAGCCATCGGAAAGAACCTGACCTGTATCTTCGTAGACCACGGAATGCTTCGCAAGAACGAATTCAAGAACGTATTGCACGACTATGAATGCCTTGGTCTGAACGTAATCGGCGTAGATGCCAGCGAAAAGTTCTTCTCAGAGCTGGCTGGTGTAACCGAACCCGAACGCAAACGTAAGATTATCGGTAAAGGCTTTATCGACGTATTCGATGAAGAAGCACATAAGATTCAGGATGTGATATGGCTGGCACAGGGTACTATTTATCCTGACTGCATCGAGTCATTGTCTATCACCGGTACCGTTATCAAGAGTCACCACAACGTAGGTGGTCTGCCGGAAAAGATGAACCTGAAACTCTGCGAACCTTTGCGTCTGTTGTTCAAGGACGAAGTACGCCGCGTAGGTCGCGAACTGGGTATGCCTGAGCACCTGATTACCCGTCATCCGTTCCCGGGTCCGGGCTTGGCTGTACGTATCTTGGGCGACATCACTCGTGAAAAAGTACGTATCCTGCAGGATGCCGACGACATCTTTATCCAGGGCTTGCGCGACTGGAAGGTGAAAGATGAAAACGGTAACGAAACTTCCCTGTACCATCAGGTATGGCAGGCCGGCGTAATCCTGTTGCCGGTACAGAGCGTAGGAGTTATGGGCGACGAACGTACCTACGAACGTGCCGTAGCACTGCGTGCGGTAACAAGTACCGATGCCATGACAGCCGACTGGGCTCACCTGCCCTACGAATTCATGGCCAAGGTTTCGAACGACATTATCAACAAAGTAAAAGGCGTGAACCGCGTTTGCTATGATATCTCGTCAAAACCGCCAGCCACCATCGAGTGGGAATAAGAAACACACTCATCCTTTAGTATAGCAAAGAGGTTGTCTCAAAATTTGAGACAGCCTCTTTCTTTTTAGTTCAAAGCCAATCTCTTTTTCCGAATAAACAACCAGTAGGCCGTAAGCACCAGCAACCCGGTAACCACCCACGACACCGGATACACCATCATCAGCACATCGTATCCTCTCCACACCGGCGATACCCCATACACCCAGACAATACGCAACAGGCAGGTTCCAAATACCGTGAGCACGGCCGGAGTCAGCGATTTTCCCATGCCGCGCAACGATGAACCGGCAATCTCGTAACTGCTGGCAATAAACTGACAGGCCAGCACAATGTGCATGCGGATAGCCCCGAAATGATGCACCATCGGTACATCCGAAAAGAAGCCCAGGAAGAAATCATCCTGCCAGGCAAAAAGCCAGTTGAAAGCTGCACAGAAAGCCAGACTTGAGCCCATGCAAATCCAGAACACCCGATGCACCCGGTCCATTCTTCCGGCCCCATAGTTCTGGGCAATGAAGCTGATGGCAGCCCCGTTAAATCCCTGAATAATGAAATAACAATAATACTCAAAGTTGAGCGCAGCCGACGAACCGGCAATCGCATCAGCTCCGTAGCTGTTGATAGACGACTGTACCACCACATTTGAAATGGAGAAAATCATGCCCTGCACTCCTGCCGGCACTCCGATGCGCAGCATACGGCTCAACTCCACCCCATGAATCTTCATCCTGTCGAAATGCAACCGGAAAGGTTCTTTCTCCTTACACAGCAAACGAATGATTAAAGTGGCACTAACCGCATTGGCTATGCCCGTAGCTACAGCCACTCCTGCCACTCCCATGCCGAAGCCTATCACGAACAGCAGGTTCAGCAAGGTATTGACCACACCGGCCATGACCAGGATATACAGCGGACGCCGCGTATCGCCCATACTCCGCAAAATGGCGGCACCGAAATTAAATGCCATGATAAAAGGCATTCCCAGGAAATAAATACGCAGGTAAGTCACCGCCTCATCCAGCACATCCGGCGGAGTACCCATCCATGTCAGAATCGGCCGGGCAGCCACCTGCCCCAACACCAGCAAAAAGAATCCGCTGAGAAGTGCCACCAACTGCACCGTACTGATGGCATTGCGTATGCTCCTGTCGTCCTGCTGCCCGATGTGGTTCGAGATAATGGCACAGGCTCCCATGGAAACACCCATAAACAGGTTTATCAATAACCCGATGACGGGCGCATTACTTCCCACGGCTGCCAGTGCCCTGCTTCCTACGAAGTGGCCCACTACTGCCACATCCACCGAATTAAAAAGTTCCTGTAACAAACTGCTGGCTGCCAACGGAAGAGCAAACAGCAAAATTTTCTTGAACAACGGCCCGTTCAGCATATCTATCTCATTGCTTTGGGCACGTTTTTTAGTCACACTGTTATCCATTTTTTACCTTCTTCAAAATGCGCGGCAAATTTACGGTAAAATTGGATAAGATGGATACAGGCGGACTTCTGTTTTATCCATTATATTTCTTGAAATTCTCCGCCTGCTCCAGAATTTCCTTAAACACCTCGTCATTCGTCACAGGAGGATAACCATATTCCGCCAGTATCAGAATCAGGTCCATTTTCAGTTCTGCCTTTATGTCATCACGAGTAGACCAGTCTGTATATTTTGATTTATCAGCCACAATTGTCTTTATTTCAGCAGCCAGTTTCAGTAATTTCTCTTCAGGATACTCAAAACCAAATTGTTTCGCAATAGACTTAAGAATATCATAAAACGCTTTTTCCTCGTAGCTGATACCTAAATTCTGGAATGACTTCTTTTCTTTGTTCAGCTCCTTTAATAAATCGACCATCTGATTAGCCACTTCGGTCAGTACCTCATCTGCAAAAATCGCACTGTCCCTACGTTCATTATACTTTTCAACCAAAGCACTCAGGCGTTTGGAAAAATCCACTCCTTTAGCCTTGTTCACTTTCTTGAACTCTGTAATGACAGTTTTCAAGAGCCGTTCCATCAGCTTCACTTTCGTATTAGGCAGCTTCAGTTTACCCAATCGTTCCATGTATTCTTCACTTAACACGTCCAGGTTCTCCTTGTCATTGCCTATCTGAATGATTTCTTCCACACCTTCCGACTGTATTGCCTCTTCTATCATCTCACCAACCCGCCTGTTCATTTGAGAAATGTCCGGCGTATCTCCAGTTGTCAGCTTATAGATAATAGACCGTACCCCACAAAAATAGTGTATTTCCTCACGCTCGGCATAGCTTATCTCCTCACTGTTGCTACACAGATTGAATGTCGATTTCAGTTTTCTGGCATGACCCATGAATAAGTTCTCCTGTTCCTTGGTGCGCTGCATTAATTCAGCCCCCTTATTCAGGCAGTCCAATTGCTCCAGCGGTGTCCCCGTAGAAAACACGGAATAGTCAAAACTCCCGAATAACCGCCGGATAATATCCAGCTCATCTTTCACCATTGCCACAGACTGCCCGATATTTTCCACCGAATCCGAATTATCGTCCCCTTGTGCGTAGCGTTTCAAGGCTACATTCATATTACTTTTAATACCGATATAGTCCACCACCAAACCTTTTTCCTTTCCCGGATACACCCTGTTCACACGCGAAATAGTCTGCACCAGCGTATGTTGCTGCAAAGGTTTGTCAATGTACATCGTGTCCAGGCAGTCCACATCAAAGCCCGTCGTCCACATATCTACCACAATGGCTATTTTAAAGTTCGATTTAGGCTTTTTATATTCTTCTGCCCAAGCCCGACGGTCATCGTCCGCTCCCAACAATGAATAAAGTTCCGGCTCATCATCCTTGCTTCGGGTCATGATTAGCTTCATCTTTTCAATAGGAAGCCCTTGATTGCCATAAAGCACATACATGTCTGCAGCCTGCAGTTCATCCATTCCCTGCTTCTCTTCACCAGGTTTCTTCACCCATTCAGGCCGTAGAAGCGCAATTTTCTTATACAAGGAAAAAGCTATCGTACGGTTAGAGCACACAAACATAGCCTTACCTTCTACCGTACTTCCCTCTTCCACTCGCTTCTCATAATGCGCAATGAAATCTTCGGCCACCGCCTGCAAACGATCAGCATCACCCAAGATACGCTCCATCTTGGTCACCGCTTTCTTACTTTCTTCTATCTGATACTCATTAGCCCCTTCTTCTGCACACTGCGCATAATACTTCTCTATCTCTTGCAATTTTTTATTATCAAGCAACACTTTTGCTGCACGCCCCTCATACACAATACGACGGGTAATACCATCAGTAACCGATTCTGTCATGGTATAAGCATCCACCACTTCGCCAAACACCTCTATCGTTGCATCAATCGGAGTTCCTGTAAAGCCCACATACGTGGCATTAGGCAATGAATCATGCAAGTATTTAGCAAAACCGAAATTTCGTCTCACTCCCTTCTCGGTCTGCTTCACTTGCATAGCCAGACTGGTCTGCGAACGATGGGCCTCGTCGGAGATACAAATAATATTCGCCCTTTTCGACAAGAGACGTGTATCTTCCGTAAACTTATGGATGGTAGTAAGAAACACACCGCCACTTGTCCGTCCGGTCAGATACTCACGCAGCTTGTCCCTGCTCTCCACATCTATCACACATTCATCACCAATAAAATTTTTAGCTGTACCAAACAACTTGGAAAGCTGGTCGTCCAAGTCTGTACGGTCGGTTATCAGGACAATTGTAGGACTGGCAAACTCCCGGCTACGCATCAGCATCCTACTAAGAAACAGCATGGTGATGCTCTTTCCACATCCGGTAGCTCCAAAGTAGGTACCGCCTTTCCCATCGCCCCCTTCCCGAAGTTTGGAATGTAAGCGAATATTCTCAAACAACTTGTGAGTGGCAAAAAACTGAGGATAACGGCAAACTACCTTCTTCTCATTCTTCGACAAATCGGGGAAGAACACAAAATCCTTGATTACACTCAATAACCTTTCTTTGCGAAACAAACCTTTGACCATTGTCAGCAAAGAGTTGATGCCATCGGTTGCCTTGTCGTTCGCCTCCACCTTTCGCCAGGTATAAAAGAAATCGTAAGGCGAAAACAACGACCCATACTTATTGTTTACCCCATCGCTGATTACTACGAACGCATTATATTTGAACAGTTCAGGAATATCACGACGATAACGCACGGTGAGCTGTGTATAGGCATCCATAATAGTAGTATCTTCTTTTACTGCACTTTTAAATTCCAGCACTACTACCGGCAAACCATTCACATATACAATACCGTCAGGAATACGCTTCTCGGTTCCTTTTATTTCCAACTGATTGACCACACGGAACAGATTATTGTCTCTTCCTTCCTCGCTAAAGTCTATCGGTTCGATAAACAAATCGGGCAAGGCAGCATCTTCACGCTTCAACGAAAACCCTTCGGTCATCAGCCGATAGGTCTGTGCATTATTGTCATACAAAGACCACCCTACATTGGCTGTCAGCCTTGCCAATACACTTTCTATTTCAAGAGGAGTGATACCAGCCTCTCGATAGCGGTTACGAAGATACGTACGCATATCATCGCGCAGCAATACTTCATCTGCTTCTTTATGAATTTCTTCTCCGCTGGTATAGATGTAGTCTTCCTGCTGGAATAACTCCATGATGGAGAGTTCGAGGGTATGTTCGTTGAAATGTGACATAATAAACTATTCTTGAGATTTCAAGTCTACTATCAATTCGTTTATTCCAAAATATCTATTAATTGTATTTATTTGGTTGAGAAAATCTTGACCAAATTTAACAACCTGATTCTTTAGGATATTAATAATTTCTTCTTGTGTATATTCTGAACCCGAACAACTAATCTTATAATTCTCTTCTATTTTTGCATTTAATAATCCCGATGAAATCGTTGAAACTAAAAAACCATACGCATATAACTCATTACCTTTTAATAAATCAGGTAATATGAATTCTTTATTATAATCTTTTGATAAAATACATGCATAAATAGCTAATGCACCTGTTGCCGATATACTATTTAAATAGTATGTTTTTAATTTACTCACGAAATCTAATGCTTCCTCAGAGTTTTGTTCTTTTCCACTTACAGTTGAAATGTTCAAAGAGTTTATCTGCTCTGAGAGTTTATGTTCAGTTTCCTGCATTCGTTCTTTTAATTTCTCATCTACACGGGATATAATACTATCTATTTGATTTGTTATTGTATTAGAGGTTAAAGTTAATTTTTTTTCTACATCAGTTATTTTATCTAATGTTCCATCTAATTGTTTTGAAATAGTTGTAATTGTTTCCGTAGCATTGTCTATTCTTGTAAATTGTTTATACAAATCTGAAGATGATTGTACGGTTACAAATATTGCTAATACGGATAAAACTAATGAAGTAATAGTTGAGCCAAAAGACAAATAATCAAAAATATTATTGTTAGGTCCTCCATATTTTGCAGAGATAATAGTTATCACTGCAAAGCTAAGAAACCCCACAATATAATTTCGATGTAATTTAATTATTTTCTGAGTTAATAAATTTTCTGTAGAAGTTTGTATTTTTTTATTGCTTAAGAAATCACAAATAATAGCTATTATTGCTATTAAAGTAGCACAAACAATCATAATTATAATAACATTTCTTTCCATAAAAATATTTTTTATTGCCCCATCTTCGCCAATAGCAAAGACTGTAATTCAGTTGATTTTATAATCTCACGTTGCATTAAAAATATATTCCTAACCAAAATCTTCGCTTGGTCATCAAATCTTTTTATTGCGATATGTGACGGAATAAGACACTCTTGTTGATTCAATATAACTTGTGTCAATAGTGGTTGACCAGAACCTTCGCTTTGACTATTTAAATCCATCCCACGTATAAGCCAATATAAGAAATATATATTATTCGATTTAGATATAGCCATCATTGCATTGTCATTTACCCAACATTTATTAGGCTCTAAAAATGCATTTCCACAATTAATGCCTACTCTTCCAATAATGATTACATTCTTCGCATTAAAAGATTCCGTGTAACCTACTATTCCATTCCCTCCGTAAATAGGTATAATGCCATTATTTGTTTTTATAGCCTTGCCATTCTTGAAATCGGCAATTTCTTCCAATGTCCCCATTCTCCAACCTTCCGGCAAATTCTCCTTATCAATCTCATCTACAAACATTTTGCGGTAGAGTGTTTGGGCTGTTTCTTCCAAACGAGTGATTATTTGTTTGTTCAGACGAATTCTCCGGGAAATGGTTTCGTATTCGGCAACTATCTTCCGTTGTTGTTCAATGGAAGGAATAGGAAGAAAAACATCACACATTTCCTCCCAGCTAAAAATCTCTCTTGCGCTACCGTGAGATTTAAAACGGGCATATCGGTCAAATTCTGGACGACGAAACCACATCATTAGATACTCGGGAAGAAGTTCATCCTGGTTCTTTACTTCAAAAACAGTATAAATAGAAGAAACTATAGCTTCTTTAAAATCCTGTAGTAAAGCAATCGCTATCTTATCTCCTCTCCGTGAAGTATCTTCAATATAAACAAATTGCCGAAACTTAACAATTTTATAAGAAGACATATCAGTTCCGATAGTATTTGCTATAGATGGTATAAACTCTTTGGAGATACTAACCCCTAAAAGTTCCTTCACCTCCAAATCCCGATTCCTTACATCCACCTCACGAATATAATCACCCAGCCGTCTATAATTCTCCTTACTCATAGTTGTTCTTGTTAATCAGATTGACTACTACTTTCACCATAATATCCTTTTCCTCTGTACGGCTCTCAGCAATCATCAGCGTAAGAGCCACAAGGGTGTTGTCGGCAATGCGCTTACTCCCATCTGGATTGTAGAGAATGCCGTTGCCGGCCATAAACCACAGGAAAAGGGTGGCCGCAATACGTTTGTTGCCATCACTAAACGAGTGATTTTTCGTGACGAGATAAAGCAGCATAGCCGCTTTTTCCTCCACAGAAGGGTAAAGGTCTTGCCCGCCAAAAGTCTGGTATATTTGCCCGATGGAACTTTTAAAGGAATCATCCTTCTCATGGGCAAACCACTGACTTCCACCGAATTTTTCCTTCAGTTCTTCTATGGCCTGCATGGCTCCCTCGTAGGTAGCATGGAACTTTATTTCGTTAGTGGTCTGCTCTACCGCCAGTTGCTGATAATCGTATCTGTCTAACGTATCGAGCGCATAAGCGTAATCGGAAACCACTTCCACCAGATTGAGCGCATCTTCCGATGTCAGTGCTTCCTGTGCCTTGACTGTACGGCCCAAAACCGTTACCAATTGCTTCAATTCAGTATAACGCTGTTCGGTCAAAGCCTTGTTGACGGCATAGCCTTTCACCAGATATTCTTTCAATACTCTATTGGCCCAAATACGGAATTGAGTGCCACGTTGGCTTTTCACGCGATAGCCTATGGAAATAATCACATCCAAAGAATAAAAGGCAACAGGCTGTTTCACGCCATCAACACGCAAAAAATGCGTGTTGTTCTCTTTTTCCAGTTCACCTTCGGAAAAGACATTATTAATATGTTTTCTTATAGTCTTTTCATCCCTATCAAACAGATTAGCCATCTGGTTAGCCGAAAGCCATACAGTCTCGTCTTCTAATTTCACGTCAATGGATGTTTGCCCATCAGCCGTACGGTAGATTACTATTTTGTCATTCAATTCCATAGCCCAACTCCCTGAACAGATTCAACAAATCCTTCTTGCTCTCTTCTTCCTGTTTCAACAATTCCTTCATTTCTGCTTGCAACTCTTTCATCTTGGAATCGAAATCAATACCTTCATCACGGCTCTTGAACTCAATGTATTTGCTGGGAACAAGTGACCATCCTTTGGCTTCAATCTCTTCAAGTGTGGCCGAATAGCAATATTCCGGTACGTTCTGGTAAGTCTGTTCGTATCCCTCACGCTGCCAGTTATGAAAGTTCTCGGCTATCTGTGCTATTTGTTCTTTGGAGAACTGGATGTATTTCTTCTCAAAGGGTTCTCCCCACTGGCGCAAGTCAATGAACAGCACCTCATTTTCACGGTTACGGTATTTCACCAACTCTCCGTTCTGTTCTACGGTACGGGCTTTGCGGTTACCAGCCAGAATCCAAAGCGTTACGCTAATATCGGTGGAATAGAACATATTACGAGGAAGAATCACAATGGCTTCCACCAAATGATTATTCAGCAACTGACGACGTATGTTTAGTTCAGTGCCATCTCCACTCAACGCACCGTTGGCAAGCAGGAAACCTGCCATTCCATTGGCCGACAATTTAGATACAATATTCAGAATCCAACCGTAATTCGCGTTACTGGTAGGCGGCACATCGTAACCGTGCCAGCGTGGGTCGGCAGTCAGCTCATTTTCTGCACGCCATGCTTTCTGGTTAAAAGGAGGATTGGCCATGATAAAATCGGCCTTCAAATCCTTGTGCTGGTCATCGTGAAAAGTATCGGCGGCTTTTTCTCCCAAATTACAGGCAATGCCACGAATTGCCAAGTTCATCTTGGCCAGTTTATAAGTAGTATTCGTGTATTCCTGCCCGTAAACGGAAATATCCTTCTTGTTACCATGATGTGCTTCGATGAACTTCATGCTTTGCACGAACATACCTCCTGAACCACAACACGGGTCATATATTTTGCCCCGATAGGGTTGAATCATTTCCGCTATCAGATTAACGATTGTCTTAGGGGTGTAATACTCTCCTTTTCCCTTTCCTTCTGCTATGGCAAATTTTCCTAAGAAATATTCGTAAACACGCCCTATCAAATCATGTTCTTTATCTTTCTGCGTATCTATCTTGCCAATCACATCCAGCAGACTGGCCAATTTGGTACGGTCAAGGCCCAAACCTGAATAATAATTGCTCGGCAATGCACCTTTCAGTGCCGGATTATCCTTTTCCACCTGTGCCAAAGCCGCATCTATCTTAATGGCAATATCGTTCTGTTTTGCGTTTTCTATCAAGTAATCCCAGCGACTGATTTCGCTCAGATAAAACACATTCTTTGCATTATAGAATACAGCCTGATTGACAAAGGCTTCTTTACCTTCCGAAATCAATTCATCACGTCTTTCCACAAAACGGTCGAAAGCATATTTCAGAAATATCAGACTTAATACAACGTGTTTATACTCTGAAGGTTCTACGGAACCACGCAGTTTATTTGCAGACTCCCAAAGGGTTTCCTCGATACTCTTTTCTTTCTGTAACTTTTTTGCCATGTTCTTTATTCTTCTTTTCTTGTATTCATCAGTTACCTTAAATTTACCTTAATTAATATGCAGCTATCTCTATCCATATTCTCTATAAAGATTGATTAGCGTGCAGTAATTGCAAATTTAATGATTAAGCATGAGAAAAACCAATGTTAAATTTAAAATATTCGTAGCCTCCAAATCTTACCATTTAAACATACCTCCACACTTTCCCAACCCCTTAATCCCAAAACTGTCAACGAACCTACAAAAATATCTCGACACGAACGTGTCAACCTCTCCGCACGTACGTGTCAAGACATCAGCACGAACGTGTCAAGACCTCGTCACGTACGTGTCGAGGTAAATTTAACTATATTTTTAAGAAATGGCCCAGGTTCATTCAAGTTTCTCCGGGCTTACTTTATCATTTTATCCTTCGGCTCCTTGAAAAGTTTACAAAGCTCCCCTAACCTTTCCGATTAACTCTCCACCTAAACACAAAAAAGGCCGAAGGTCTCCCGACTCCCGGCCTTTCCATTTGGATAATCAAAAACAAAACTATTTCTCGCTCATTTCAAAATGCCATTCTCCGGCAGCCAGCGTCAGCTGACGTTCGTTTTTCGGTTCGCCGTTCACACTCCAGCGCTGGAATTCGGCAGGAAGCACCACCTGTGCGGAAGTTCCTTCCGGTACTCGCAGATACATGGTTCCACTGTGAACCGACTTGTCCATTTCAAATATGATGCGACGACCGCCCGACAACGGTACCTGGGTACGGATGAGGTTCAAATGTGCCGGATGAGGTGCCACACGGAATGTACGGAAAGCCGGTTCCAGCGTTTCAATGCCGGCGATGTATTGTGAAAGGATGGTCAGCGGCCCACCGCTCCATGCGTGGTTGTAGGTACCCCCTCCGAAACCTTCGCTGCCGATGCCCCAGCCCTCCCACAGCGTGGTCAGCGGACTTTCTATCATGGCGCGATAACGCAGCTTCATGCGGTTCAGGGCGTCCTGATAATAGCCCATCGTGCAAAGAGCTTCGAGCACGTATTTCTCCATGTACGGACTGGCGTGATACCAGGTAGAGAAGAAGGGACGAATCACCGGATACAGTTCTTTGGGCAAGACTCCGGATACGACGGCCAATACCTGCGCACGGTCATCGGGTTTGCCCTGATAGCCCGGAGAGATGTAGTATTTTCCGTTCCAGAACGCACGGTGGAACACTTTACGCAGCTTGTCGGCGGTGGTGCGTGCCCAGGCGGCTTCTTCTGCCTCGCCGGCCAACTGGTTCATTTCTTCGTATCCCTTCAAAGCAATTACATACCAGAGGTTGAACAGCAGGGTCATATCCTTGTTTTCTCCCCAGTCGCCCCAGGTCCATCCGCCGGAACGAGGTATCACCAGCCCTTGAGCATCCGTTTTCCAAACGTGGATGTATTTCTTTACCCGCGGCAGCACGTCGGCAATGGTCTGACGGTCGCCCGTACCCATGTAGTAGGTCCAGAAACCATAATGGCTCACACTGGCCAGCATCTGCATGGGCAGTTCATCCTTATAGTTTCCGGCTGGAACAGGTGCAAAGATGGTGCTGTCGGCCCGCTGCCATCCCATCAGTTCATGAATACCCTTGCGGGTCAGCAGGTGAGCCTTTTCGTCGAGAGCATAGAAAGCTTCGCCCAACTCGTTCACCACGTCGCCCCACCACTGGGCACGCTCGCGGTCGGGACAATCCATATAAGTGTCGCGCATGGTGATGTAGAGCGTACGCTGCGACTTGTCCCACAAGCGGGTAAGCATCGGGTCATCGCAGGAGAAGCTTCCGGCAAAGGAGGTGTCGTAGCCCGTTTCACGGTACTTCACATCAAGCACTTCCACGCCTTCCGGAAGTTCATACTGCACATAATGGCCGTTCATCCAGCCCTTGCATTCGAATGTCTGTTCTCCTTCACACGTGCGATACTCGGCAAATACATTGGTGGCCGAACCGCCCCGGTAGTTGTCCGTGCGGATACGGATACACTTGCCTGCCGGTGCTTTCAGGCGGATGTAGGGAGTAATCTGTGCATTGTAAGGCAGGTAAGCCCGCAGCAGCGTATCGCCCTGCATCTCTGTCTTCGCATAAGGCTTCAGCCCGTAGTCTTTCCAGAACGGAATGGGGCGGTCTACCAGCTGATTCCATCCGGCTTTTTCCAGTGATATTTCCGTGGCTTTCTTCCATTTCTTGTCATCATAATCGGGCGACATGAAAGGGATGTCTTTCACTGCATCGAACCCGATGTTTGACTCTGCCAGACGATAGTTGGGCTGTTCACCCTGCGGCACATAATAGGCCGGATGCTTTTTCACCCGCCATTTTGCATCGGGTTCCACCTCCTTTCCATCACAAGAAAGGGAGAAACTGATGCCTGCCGTAGGGGAGTTGCGATGGCTGAAACCATCCTTACCAAAGTACCATACTAACAAAGCCACGGTATTCTCGCCCGCACGCAAGGCAGGAAGCGAAGTAATCACATCGCAATAGGTATCCGAAGGGTTCGGACCGCGTTTCAATCCTCCTTCCGACACCTGCAACTCGCCGTTCACCCAAAGCCAGTATTTCGTATCGGCAGCCAGACGCAGTTCCAGTGAGCGGGGTAATTCTTCCAGCGTGACCGTATTACGGAAACACCACCATGTGCCCGGGGCAGCCGGCTCTTTCTCTTTTAAAGTCCATACCTGTGCCTGCACATAAACAGACAGGCAGCAGACTAACATACATAACCACTTTTTCATTTCACTTCTATTTTTTCTGTACGGAATGGAAGCACCGGCATACCCGCATCTGTACGGAGACTGCCAATGGTAGCTTCATCAAAACAATAATATACCTGATAAGGTGCTTTCAATCCTCGCAGGGGAATCTGCAAGGTCTTGCCTTTCAAGCGGGCATTGACTGCAACCTGTTTCCCTGTACCGTCTACGACCGTCAGACCTGTCACCTCTTTGGGGGTGGAATGCAAGGTATTGAAATTCCCCTCCAACGTGACTTCCAGGTTTCGCTTCACCACCCGGGCTTCATGCAAACGCGGACTCTCGTAAGCACCGGTAAACTGACCGTAGACTTTGTCCATAGCCAGACAGGCCAGACGTTCTCCAATGGCCCGCTTATTACGCGGATGAATGTCTTTTACATTCTCCACCAAATCGGAAATATTGATCATGGCAGTATTCTTTACCTGCCCCAGCATGAGTTCCTGCTGTTCACGCAACAAAGCCGGGGTGTTGTTCTTCGCTCCGTACGTATGAGGCGCAATCTGCACATAATAGAACGGAAAGTCCCATCCGAAATCTTTTCGCCAGGCCTCCACCATCTTGGATACCAGACGGGCATACGACGGTGCATTCTCATGGTTGCTTTCTCCCTGATACCAGATGCATCCGGCAATCTGATAAGGCACCAGCGGATGAATCATCTGATTGTACAATACTCCCGGCTTTATCGGCCACCAGGGATAGTCTTTTAATTTATTCTTTGAAAGTATCTCGTCTTTTTCCACGATTTCGGCCGGTGTCCACACTTCAGCCGGTGTACCTCCCCAGGCAGAGACTAAAATGCCTACAGGTACTTTCAGGTGTTCGGTCAGGTAGCGGGCAAAGAAGTAGGCAGTAGCACTGGTCTTGCGCATACTTTCGGGAGTAGCTACCTCCCACTTCGTACGGCAGTCGGTCTGAGGTGTATCGGCTCCTTGCTTGGGATTATGAAAGATACGCACAGACGGGCAAGCGGCCTGTTTCACCTCCTGCTCGCCGTTCATGATTCCCATATTGGCCGACCATTCCATGTTCGATTGTCCGCTGCACAGCCAGACTTCACCCAGCATTACATCCGACACTTTCCGGCTGTCGTTTCCACCTTTCACTTCAAGCGTATACGGACCTCCGGCACGCCCGGTTGGCACCTCTGCTTTCCAGCGTCCCTGATTATCGACTACCGTACGCACGGTGTCTCCCGGATTCCATCCGGAAAGAATCATCAGGGTTTCAGACGGATTTCCCCATCCCCATACGGCTACCTTACTGTTTTGCTGTAATACCATTCCATCGGAGAAGACCGACGGAAGCTGAATCTGTGCCTTCGCCTCCACTCCGAAAGTCAAGGCCAGCATTCCTAAAATAAGATGCGTTGTGCTTTTCATTGTTTCTGTTCTTGTGAAAAAAACCTGCAAACAAAGGTAGAAGAACTACCCTAAGTTTGCAGGAAAAAATGATGTTTCTGTGGTTATTTTTGATTTTTGGCGGAAGACAAAATACTTAAATCTTTCGCATCAACTTCAGAAGAGGGATTGAAGCGGTCACTGCACATGTATTTCTTCAAGCTGTAGAGTAACTGACGGGCTTCCGTACGCTTGTCCATATCCTGCCAGAAATCGATTCCTGATACAAGCAACTTGCCCTTACCCACCTTCGCTTCAAACAGCAAAGCCAGCGGACGGTTCGTAAACCAGTCGTCGATAACCCGTACAATCGGCTGCAAGTTCTTGTCAATTTTGGCCACTTCGATGGCACCGGAATGACTCATGACATCCCACCACTGATAATCACTGTAATACTCTGTAGGGAACTCTGAAAGTGCCGGATGAGCGGGGTTACACAGGATACCCAATGTGTGCGGTGCTTGTCCCAGCGTCCAGGCCGTGTTCCAGAAGATGCTGGAGAAACCTATCTCTACTTCACCTCCCGCTTCGGCAGGCAAGGAGCCTTTCCGTAAAGAAAGCAGTACGTTACCCCCTTCCTGAAGACGTTGCAACGCTTTTGCATCCAGACGGTCGGTCATCAGCAATTGTGCTTCATCAGCTACTTTCTGTACCGCAGCAGGATATACCCAGATGTGCCAGCTGTTGGCGTAATCTCCCAATATAGCTTCCAGTGTCAGGCATGAAGGGACGTCTACCTTATCCAATGGAATCTCCAGTTGTCCCAGCGGAATACAGTTGCCGATACCCACCGGCTGGTGTGCCAGCGTGCCCGAAGCGATTGTCTTTCCTTCTTTTGTTTTCAGGGTCCAGGCAGTAGAAGTCACTTCCAGCGGAGCAGCTCCGAAATGCGCCACTTCCAGACTTCCTTTCACCGTTTCCTGGTTGGTGCAAATCAGTTTCGGCAAACGCAGCAATGGTACCGTACTGTTACAGAAACGACGGTATTCTTCCGGACGGATGTAGCCTTTTTCTTCCCAAAACGCATCGAGCACTCCTACCAAAGCTGTACCCTGCCCCGGGAAATCAGACAAGCCCAGCAACTGGAATCCACCGAAGTCTTTTGTACGCAAAGCCGCTTCGATATCGGCCTTATAACACAACGCCTGCAATTTTCCGGATGCCAGCAGGAAACTGTCAGCCAAATGTGCCATACCGTTTTCAGCCAGTGTTTCCTGGAATATCTCAAAGTTACGCGGACGCATCACCCCGTCGTATTTGGCCATTTCCTTGAAGTTGGGATATACACACCACTGCCCGATTTCGTGGCTCACCATCGGCTGCTGGAAACGTCCGATATATTCTGACCAGTCATAGTCGGTACGCGGAGCCTGTGCGTTGATAATACTCTTCACTCCTTGTCCCCATGCCTGAATACGAGGGTTGGAATCGCTCAAGAAGTCGTTAACCGGCAAATTGGGCCATCCGGCACCTGAACAATATAAACGGCGGGCATCGCGCTCTTTCCAGGTAGTAACGAAATTAGTCAGATAGGCATTACTTCCCTCACCAGCCGGTTCGTTACCGTACATCATCATGCAGAAAGAAGGATGGTTACCAAACTCACGGACGATGCGTTCACTTTCCTCCCAGATAAAGCGGTCCAGATCGCCTCCGTCGCCAATGGTAGTCGACTGGTTAGCCCAAGAAGAACATTCTATCTCCAGGTACATACCCATCTCATCGGCAGCCACAAAAGCAGCTTCGGGCGGACACCAGGAATGAAAGCGCACATGGTTCAGTCCGTGCTGCTGACAGGTGGTATAAATCTTTTTCCAGGATTCTACATCCGTGGGCGGGAAACCGGTCTTCGGAAATACGGCACAATCCAGCGTACCACGCAGGAACAAACGGCGGTCGTTGATGGTGAGCTTGCCGTCTGCCACCTTCACATCACGGAAACCAAAACGTTCCGCATAGACATCCGTTTCACCGCTCTCCGCATCCTTCACACTCAGCTTCAAATCATATAAGGATGGAGAAAACTCATCCCAGCACTTAATGTCTCCCTTCATGGCCAGCGACATCACCACTTGATTTTCGCCCGGCTTCAACGTACATTGTTGCTGTACTTTTTCATTACCTACCGTCATCTCCAGTACCACATTGGCATCTTTTTCATAACGGTTCATCAAGGAAGCCGACACACTGACTTTCTTAGCCAGACGCTCCGGTATAATCTTGACGGAAGACACATTCACTTCCGGTTTCACTTCCAGGAACATATCGCCTACCACCCCGTTCCAGTTTCCTTGTGTATGGTCGGAAATACTATGTGAGTTCTCTCCCGGATCAATGTTTTTCACCCGATTGTCTACACACAGCATCAACACATGTTTTCCTGCAGAAAGCTTGCCTGTCAGGTCATAACGATGGGGCGCCCCCAAAGCGTTTTGCATGCCGATTTCCTTTCCGTCTATATACAAACGGCTCTCCCAATGGCATCGTTCCAGGAAGAGAGAAATGTCCTTTCCTTCCCAACTGTCCGGAATCACCACCTCTTTCTGATACCACGCCTTACCCTTGTAATATTTTACCGGCTGAAGCCAGAAAGGTACCTTGATATTTCCTGCCTCACGGTATTTGGCATACGAAGGTTAAAAAAAATAGGAGGAATCTACAATACCACCCGTCCAATCAGTCCCCACGGCAATGTCTTCCCCCAAACCATTGGAAGCCATTGAGCCCGGCAGTTCAATCACCCGGCTCCAGTCCATACTGTCCGTAGAAAATGTCCATGAACCGGCCAAGTCAATCTTATCAGTCTGCTGACTGCAAGAGAAACAAAGCAAAGAAAATGAGAGTAATGCTGCTGCTTTCATATTATCAAATTTTGAGTTGACAAACTATTTTACAGATGACAAAATTACACATAAACTACCATCTCCGAATGTGCTATTTTCGCAAAAGGATGTAATATTTTTCGATTTCAGGTATTATCTTACTATAAGATAAAATCTCTTCAGGAAGTCTCTCTGAAAATCCAAATAAATGCCTACATTTGTCCCACAAATAAATATGCTATGGAAAAGAAAAAAGACGGATTTCCTAATGAGAAGGCCATTGTCATTCCTCAAGAGAATCTATTAAGAATCAAAGAAAATCCCATGACGCGCTTGCTGCACCCCACAGACGTGGGCTATTATCCCTGCGCTGAAGGTCACTACCGAGAACGTACAGAAGGTAGCCCGCAACATATCCTGATTTACTGCCACGAAGGAGAAGGATGGTACAACATAGGGAAAGGGAAATGTACGGTAAAAAAGAACGATTTCTTCATTATCGAAGCGGGTACACCGCATGTATACGCCGCTTCTACCAGCCATCCGTGGAGCATTTACTGGATTCATTTTACCGGTGAACAAAGCCACCTGTTTTCCGAGCTGTTCAACCGTACCATCTACATTGACGATTCGCCTACGGCCCGTTTCAACGACCGCATCCAGTTGTTCAATGAGATTTTAGTAAACCTTGAAATGGGATACAGCATCGAAAATTTGGAGTACATCACGCTCTGCCTATGGTACCTGCTCGGCTCCTTCCGATACATTCCTCAGTTCCGCGAAATCAACAAGCCCAAAACACAAGATACCATACAGAAAGTCATCAATTACATGAAGGCTAATCTGGACAAACAACTGACACTGGAAGACATGGCCGAAAGCGTGAACTACTCACCTACTTATCTGAGTACACTCTTTACACAAAAATCGGGCATGTCTCCCATCAACTATTTCAATCAGTTGAAAATTCAGAAGGCATGCCAGCTCTTGGACTTTAGCGACAAGAAAGCAAAAGAAATAGCTTTTGAACTGGCCTTTAATGATCCGTATTATTTTTCAAAAGTATTCACTAAATACATGCACATGTCACCTAAAGAGTATCGTATGAAGAAAAAGGGATGAGAAAAACTCATCCCTTTTTCTTCATACGATACTCACAAAACAGCTATTCCAATAATAGGAAGCTGAGAATCAACCTATACATGAAATTATTACTTCTTATAATTCGGGTTAGTCTTCGGCATTTTTGCACCACAAGCTTTCCGCCAATCATGTAGACGCTTAAGCAAATCTGCTGCTACTTCAGGTTTTTCCTTACTTAAGTCATGCGTTTCTGATATATCAGTCCTCAAGTTATACAACTCCACGTGATTGTCTTCATAGAACTCTATTAATTTATAATCTCCCATGCGGATAGCCCCACCCGGAGTGTCACCTTTACCACCATAGTGAGGATAATGCCAGAAAATAGGACCTCTATCAAAAGTTCTATCACCTTTCAAGAACGGAACAAGACTTACTCCATCCACATGCTGCTCTGGCTTCAAAGGCAAACCAGCCAGTTCCAATATAGTAGGATAAAAGTCAACACCAATTACTGGATTATGGCATACGCTTCCCGCCTCTACTACTTTGGGATATTTTATCAGAAAAGGTTCACGAATACCACCCTCATAAAGCCATCCCTTACCTGCACGCAACGGGAAATTACAAGTAGGAGATCCTTCAGCTGTTGACAAACCACCATTATCAGAGAGAAGGCATACTATGGTATTCTTATCCAGACCTTTCTTTTTCAATGCATCCAACACACGGCCTATATTCTCATCCATTGAGTATATCAACGCAGCATACTCTGCATCGCTCTGAACAACACGCTCTTTCCAATGCCAAGCTTTATGATCCGCATTTTTATACCAATCCAAATCTTTAGTAAAAGGCTGTATCTCATCAAGACGCATTTTATGAGCCTTCTTCTTGAAATATTCCACATATTCTGGCTTTGCCTCTATTGGAGTGTGTACAGCATAAAAAGCCAAATACATAAAGAAAGGCTTTGATTTAGATGCATCTATCAGCTTTATAGCTTCATCCCCCAAACGATCTGTCAGATATTCGCCATCCGGCCCGTCCGAAAGATAAGGATTTCTATATGGAGAGAAATAAGCACCTTTCCCCCCCCGCGATCTTTTTATTCCATTAGGAGACCCTTTCAACCAACCACCAATATTCACATCAAACCCCTGATATTGAGGATAATATAATGAATCTTCCGCACAATGCCATTTACCAATATGATATGTAGAATATCCATTTTCTTTCATTGCTTCAGGAATTATGACTTCTTCCAAGGGCATGTTCAGCGGCATTTCAGGAGCTATCATCTTGTATTTACTCAATTCCTCTGAAGTACGTCCATATTGATAACCTGGAATCCAATCTGTAATACCATTTCTTGCAGGATATTTACCTGTAAGTACACTCACCCGCGTTGGAGAACTTATAGATGCTGGAGCATAACCATTAGTAAAGACCATCCCTTCAGATGCAAGACGATCAATATTAGGAGTTTCATAAAACTTACTACCGTTATACCCCACATCTGCCCATCCGTAATCATCTATCATTATGAACAGCACATTGGGCTTCTGCTCTGCACCTTTTGCGAAAGCACTTGCTGCAATTCCCAAAAGCATCATTGATGTTTTAAATCTTTGAATCATAAATCATTTCTTATTTAAGGTTTTAATATATTGCCTAAACTTCCATGCAATCTGCGGATATGCAAAATTCACATTCCGTATCTCAGACGGGTCTTCCTCTAAATTATAAAGTTCAGCCTGTACACCCGGTTTTCCCGGAATAAACTTCCATTTTCCCATTCTCAGTGACAAATCACCACCGTTATTCTGGGTACATATAAACTGACGATACAATCCTGCATTTTCCTTTATAAAAAGCTCTGAAGCATCTTCAGTATCAACCATATTATTTTTATCAAGTTTATGACCTATCAAAGAAGGTATGGTAGCCATCAAATCCATATAACAGAAAGGTTGTTCCTGTAAAAAAGGCTCTTTTATCCTATCCGGCCACGAAAAAATAAACGGAACTTTTGTTCCTCCTTCATGCAATGAATATTTCTCTCCACGAAGATTTCCATAAGGATTATGACCGTTAATATTCTCCAAAGCACCATCATCATAACCTTCCTTAATCATTGGAGCGTTATCACTTGATACTATAATAATAGTGTTATCATACAACCCTTCATTTTTAAGACACTGAATAACTCTTCCTACACAATAATCAAACTCCTCTATCACGTCACCATAAATACCTGCTTTTGATTTTCCTCTGAACTGCCTTGAAGGGACTCTGGGTTCATGAGCATTCTGAGGTGCATAATACAAAAAGAAAGGCTTCTTTTTATTCTCCTTTATATATTCTATTGCCTTATTACATAAATCTTCCGCCATTGTTTCATCATTCCACAATGCGGACTTTCCTCCCGTCATCCAGCCGATTCTCCCAATACCGTTGATTATTGTATTATTATGTCCTAAATGATGTTTCAAGACCAGTTTCTCTGGATTCTCTTTTCCCGTAGGCCAATCTCCAACTTTCTTTTTATATGATACCTGAATAGGATCATTAGAATCAAGCCCCACAACTTTGTCCTGCTCAATAAATACACAAGGAACCCTATCGTTAGTACCTGGAAAATAATAACAATAATCAAATCCTACAGCAAGAGGTCCGGCTTTAATACTGCTATTGAAATCCACAGGAGTACCTTTCTCTCCAACTCCAAGATGCCATTTACCGACAATAGCCGTATTATACCCCAGTCTTTTCATGATCTTAGGCCATGTAATATTGTCTTGCGATATGCTCAGAGGAGCATCTGCTGGCAATATACCCACATTTTTTCTCCATGCATATTCTCCTGTCAGCATGGCATATCTTGAAGGAGATGAAGTGGAGGCCGGAGAATACGCATTTGTGAAGCGTACTCCATTTGCTGCAAGGTTGTCAAGATTAGGAGTTGAGATTTTCCTGGCACCATAACAGCTAAGGTCTTGATATCCTATATCATCGGCTAATATACATATCACATTGGGAAGATTTTGGGCATTAACTGCAATGCCTAAAGATGCTAATGAAGGTATGATAAATCCGATTTTCATTATATTAAAGTTATATAAGTTCATGTTGCAAAAATAAAAATTACCGATATCATACAAAATGTACAATTTCACCAATTAGATGTATAAAACTAGTATTATTTCTTCAAGTCATCAGGAGTAAATACAGTAACTTTTTCGTTATTCATAAGTTGTCTGTGTGTTTCCCTTGTAACTTCATGCCATACACCTTCATCCCATAACATAGGAGTTATTATACCTTTCTCCCATTCTTTATATTTATCTGTCATTTCTTTGCACAGCTCAGGATTGATTTTTCTCAAATCATTATCCTCACCCAAATTATCGTTAAGACTATACAACCTTTGCCCTAAACCTTCCACACTGATAAGTTTGTAATCACCCATTCTTACAGCAGACGATTTTTCTTTTCTCCAGAATAATATATCGTGAGGATTACCGCTCATTTCACCACTTATATATGGTATCAAATCTACACCATCAATAGGATTTTTAAGACTTTCTTTATCTATCCCTGCAGCAGCTATTGAAGTAGAAAAGATATCCAAAGAAGAAGACAAACCATCAAACGTCCCTTTATATTTACCACCCATCGTAATAAAGAAAGGTACTCTTATTCCCCCTTCATATTTATTCCCCTTAAAACCTTTTAAAGGGTAATTCGAAGACTGATTATTATGTGCCCCTCCATTATCACTCAAGAAAAAGATCAAGGTGTTTTCATACATACCTTCCTTTTTAAGTTTATCTACCACTTTTCCTATTCCTCTATCCACTGCCCAAGTCATTGCTGCAAGTTTCTGACGGGAATGCCCTTCAAACCTTGCCATATCCTCTTTTGTAGCTTCCATCGGGGTATGAACAGCATTAAAGGCAAGATACATCATAAAAGGCTTACCTGATCCTTTCTGTTTATCCAAATAATCCACAGCTGCATCAGCCAAAACATCGGTCATGTATCCATTAAAACTCAACTGTTTACCATTATACTGTAGATTATGAACATCTCCCGGCTTATCATCCCTATTAGGACGATAAAAATAAGAACGGCTTCCTGCAATAAAGCCATAAAAATGTTCAAACCCTCTTCTATTAGGATGGTATTCAGGAGCATCTCCCTGATGCCATTTTCCGATGCAAGATGTGTTATATCCGTTTCTTAAAAAAACATCAGCAATTGTTTCCTCATTCAGTCCCAATCCTAATGTATCTCCAAGATTGCATTCATACCCACATCTCTGGTTATATCTACCAGATAATATACCAGCACGAGAGGGGCCGCTTACAGATGCCGATACATGAGCATCGGTAAAAACGGTACCATCGGCAGCCAGTCGGTCGATATTGGGAGTCAGTAAATCCTTGCTTCCGTTAAATCCAAAATCATTGTAACCGGCATCATCGAGAAGAATTACAAGAATATTTGGTTTATTCAAAGAATTTTCAGCAGTACAATTTGTAGCCCAACAAGTTATCATTGTTGATACAGCACAAACTAATTTAGCATTCATAATTGTCTTTTTTCTGTTTTAAGAATATACCATAATTGAATTCCATATAAATGGTTTATATAAAAGCCTTAAACTCCAACAGAATCCAACAGATTGATCTGTCGGAGTTCATATTTTAGCGGAATTATTCTTCAATAGTAGTAGCACTTTCATTAACAGGAGTTTCATCGGCAACAGGCCAATTTATCACCTCTACATAATTTACATTTGATATATAAAATGACGGGCACTTCTCTTCTCCCTTTACTTCAAGGATATACTCACCATCTTCTTTATATTTATGTTGAAGCTCTCCGTTTGCATCTTCTACCACACCATCTCCCCAATGAACTGATGCTTTCATCAATGCTGAGAACAGCATGTTTACAGGCTTAAAATTGGGATTTGCAGAATCCTCTACCTTCATTTCTATTGATAGCTGGGTAGTCTTATAAGGCCCTGTAACTTCTTTTACTTCTAAAACTTCTTCCTTAGTGCATGATGACACAAATGAAGATAATAAAAGAAATAATACCGAATATTTAGATATTAAGTTTATCATATCATTCCTCCTTATTTAAAGAACTAGTGTTAATAATAAAAGTTTTAGCCTGACTTCCTTTAAGTTCTACAGTATAGTTACCTGTCGGTTTCCCTTCAAAACTGAACTTAATTTCAGGACTTCCTTCTGGGAATTCAGTTATTTCACCTTTGGGGGAAGTAATTGTAACTTTTGTATCAGGAAGTATTTCCGACATGGTAAGTTCTTTAGTCAGGTTTGACAACATTAAAGAAGGACGTGGGACAATTTCTGCAGGAACTTCAGGTTCTTCTGTATCAGTTCCTCCTAATTTGTATATTTTCACATCGTCAAGAAAAGCTACACCATTTGTTGTTTTCTGGAATAAAACTTTAATTTTAGTACAACCTTCTGGCACAGTAAACTCATGTTCATAAACTTTATTTATATGTGAACTCACTTTTACTGTTAATATATTTTTTACAGGATTTACTGACATATTCTGAATGAATCCATCCAAATGCTTGTCTCCCTTAACAGGATTCTTACCACTAATACTGATAGACTCATGAATTCTTGCAATGTAAGAAAATATATAAGTTTCTCCTGGTTCGACCTGTATATCCTGAGCAATCATCATATTTTTAGGACCATTTGAGAATCTTAGTGTTGGAGGAGTTATGGCATACTGTAAATACGAATCATCTTTTGTTCCGTCAAAAGCCATATTTCCATTAGGATTAAACCACCAGTTCTCGCCAGGAACCCAAGTCTTATCAGGATTTTCAAAACTCCCATTTACTACCAAATTTTTAATTATATCTCCTTCCGGAACCTTCTGTGCAAATGTCATACAACAAAAGGATATTCCACAAAAAAACATATTTAATATTTTCATAACACAAATCTTTTTAAATTACTTACTTTCCAATAGTCCAACCCTCATTCTGAACAAGATTAATGTTTCTTCTTATTTCAGCATCAGGCAATGGGAAGAAATACATTTTATCATCCCAGCTACGCTGAATGGTTTCACGCGTATAAGTAAAGCCTGTTGCAGTCTTACTGATTTTCATAACATCCACTGTCTTCTGTGTATCACCTATCATCCAGCGTCTTACATCCCAGAATCTATGCCCTTCAAAAGCAAGTTCTACCATTCTTTCATCCCTGTAAACGTCAACAAAACTTTCTCCTAAGCCTGTAGATAGTTCAGGCATATTCGCTCTATTTCTAATATAGTTTACGGCATCAACTGCACTTAATGGTAACTCTGAATTCTTCTGATCCGGGTCTTCAAAATAATTATACACACATTCTGCATAATTCAGATAGAATTCTCCTAAACGGTAAATTACCCACGAATGAAATTTCTGGTTTACTTTCGATGGTCTCAAATCTACTGTTTTGTCACAATATTTCTTCAAATAATACCCTGTAGGAGTCGCACCAACCAATGGTAGTCCGTTCAATCCACCTTCATATGTCTGAAGTTCGTTAGTATTGTAAGCAGGCCATCCAATCATCCCATTATATGCTACTGTTGCCTCAAGTCTTGGGTCTCTTCCTTCGTATGGTTTAGTTTCGTTATATCCACTTCCTTCTTCATTCCAAAGCTTACCGTTCGATTTCATCCTATACGCATCGACTAAAGTCTGTGAAGGACAGTTACCGGATTTGCCTCCTTCAACTCCCATCGGATAGTTATTATATTCGAAAGAATTCAAGTTTCCCAAACGTCTTGCATAAATCACCTCCGAAGCAGTGAAATTAGATTCACCCCATAAATCAGTATAAGCCCCAAAAATCACTCCCAGTTTTGCGCTCATCTGAATAACATCCTTATTAGCTTTTGCAGCATTGTGCCAGGCTTCCTTTACATTATCACCTTTATAGAATAAAGGGCTGGCAGCATACATTAAAGCTCTTGCTTTTAGAGCAGCAACTGTCAAACTTGTAATTCTACCGGTTTCAACATAAGTAACCTGATTATAGTCGTCAGGCAATTTGTTCATTATCTTATCACACTCGTCAACGATAAAAGAAAAAACGTCCTCACTTGAAGTCCTGGAAACTGAATTAGCTTCTTTATCAGTAAGTGTCTCCTTTATCAATGGAACATCACCGTACGTACGGACAAGATTAAAATAGAAGTAGGCCCTCAAAAATCTTACTTCATACTGATAACGGTTATATCTTTCCATCTGGTCCAGATAATCCTTATTGTACTTATAATCCTCGAATGTATAATCGTTACAGTTCTCAAGATAGAAATTACAAGCACGAATAGCCCAGTAAGAATCACTCCATGTAGAAGTCAACGGTTTTAAAGAGCTCCAGGCTCCATTAAAGAAATAGTTTACATTTGATCCTTCCCATGCACATACAGCTTCATCGCATGCACTTGCCAAAGTCGCACCGTTATCGTAACCTAGCAGTCCGTTTTCCATCATAGAATATATGTTAGTGACAAACTGTCTTGCCCTATCGAACGAAGAGAATACCTGTTCTTTGTTATATTCAGTGAGCTCATTATAATCCATTCTGTCACTACATCCCTGTATGAACAATGAAGCTACAGCAAATACAAATATATTTTTTTTAAGTTTCATATTATCAAATTTTAGTATTAGAAATTAAGAGCAAATCCCACATGTATTGATCTGTCAACCGGATAAGAAATACCTGTAACCTCAGGATCGGTTACTTCTATCTTATCTATAGAAAACAGGTCCATACCTCTCACATAAAGTTTTGCTGTTTTCATTCTTGCTTTTGAAATTAATTTCAACGGGAACTTATAGTATACCTCACAATGGCGTAGTTTCAAGAATGAAGCATCCGTCATCCACAATGTACTGTTTTGGGTATTATTGGCATTCTCAACAGAAGTAAGTCTTGGAAATTTTGCATCAGGTGTTTCTGGAGTCCATCTGTTTTCGTAATAATAATTAGAAATAGTAGTATTGTTTACCAAAGGACGATAAAGCCCCTTTGCTGTCATCCATGCACTATAATTGCCTACCCCCTGGAACTGAGCATCAAAACCAAATCCCTTATATTCCATACCAAGATTAAAGGCATAATATATTTCCGGTACATTGATATTGTATCCTATTGCTATTCTGTCATTCTCATCTATAAAGTCATCACCATTCTGGTCTTTATACTTAATATCACCAGGGCGAACATCAGAAAACAGTTGTTTAGGACTGTCCATTATATCCTTCTCATCCTTAAAGAATCCTATAGCCTCAAGACCATATTGCTGTCCTACAGGTACACCTGTAGTAGAGAGATAATCATAAGCTACTGGAGCCTGGAGATTCTCAATCACTTCATTCTTAGACAAGGTAAATCTTGCTCCTGCATTTATAGTCAGACTTCCAATAGTTTTATCATATGACAATCCCAATTCCACTCCTTTACTATCAACTCTACCTTGCGGTGAATATGGAAGATTTACACCCAATATCGATGATACATTATTATTTACTACCATTATTCTGTCTCTTTTCTGATAGTAAGCATCAGCAGTCAACGACAATGAATTAAACAATCTGGCATCAAGACCTACATTATATTTCATCGCTCTTTCATGACGGAAGTATGTTGTAGGAAATCTACTTTCTTGTGTACCACCTGCCGACACTTTATTATTGCCGAACCAGTAAGAGCCTCCACCACCAAAATTCTGGACATCAAAGTTCCACGAAGGTACATAATCAGAATGCAAGATACCTGCAGATGCCCTCAGCTTAAGCAAGTCAAAGACACTTTGGTTTCTCATAAAATCTTCTCTTGTAATATTCCATGCAGCAGATACTGTAGGAGAGAATGCAAACTTATATCCATCAGGCAATCTATTCGAGCCGGACATTACTAATGCCAAGTCTACAAAATATCTGTTCATAAACCCATAATTTGTATATGAGGTCAGATACTGCTGGTTTATAGTATTATTTCTGTCTTTCTGAACATCATGAAGGAATCTCCAACTTAACAATGAATATACTTTATGCTTACCGAAAGTTCTGTTATAATCAAAACCACCGTCAAAGTTAAATCTGTAATACATCGGTCCATTCATGTTTTTTGTGAAAGTCAATTCCGTATCCTTCCCTCCAGTTACCCTGGTAACAGAACTTGGAATATCATACATATAAGATACTTTATCCGCCGCATATGAATATGTTTTTGTTCTTATTTCCCAGAATGTTGAAGAATTATCATAAGCCAGCTTGACATATGCTCCCAATCCCTGAGTTATGAAATCCAGTTTTTGGGTAAGTTTCATATCAGCCATCAATGTCCTTGCGTGAGATCTGGAATACCCTTTTGCCTGGAGATTTGCTACAGGGTTTAAACCACCCCAGACGAAATCACCTCCCCATATACCATCTTCTGTTTTAATCGGATATGCAGCAGATGGAACTGTATATAACTGATCTACTATTGTATTGTATGAAGAATGATTATATTCTGTAAGTATACCTAAGACATTGGTTTGAAGTGATGTAGACGGACTGATTTGTACATCAAGATTCATTCTGATATTAGCTTTTGAATATTCATTCTGGTTTGAATATCCTTCATTTGTATTTGTATTCTTAAAGAAGCCGCTATTGTTTTCCAGATTGAAGAGAGTATAATATCTCATTTTTCTACTTCCACCAGAAAAACTCAGATTATAAATATTTGTACTTCCCCAATCACCGATAACTTCGTCTGTCCAATCTACATTTGGATAATAATTAGGGTATTTCCCATTCTTGAATGCTTCCAGCTCAAACTGATTGTAACGCGGAGACTTTCCGTCATTTGCATATGCTTCATTCATGGCTTTTGCATAAGTATATGAATCTGCCATATCGGGTAGATAAAGAGGCTGGTTAAATCCGTGGTCATAGCTTATTTTTATATCCATTTTTCCTTCACGACCTCTTTTTGTCTTTACCAATAAAGCACCGTTAATACCCTTATATCCATAAAGTGCAACAGCTGCTGCATCTTTTAATACAGATACGGACTCAACTTCCTCTACTGTCAAATCTGCAATAGGGCGTTCAATTCCATCTACCAGAATCAAAATACCATTATTTGAAAGAGACTGCAAGCCTCTAATCGATAAAGAAGCTCGTTCGTCCCATATACCATTCATTCCTTGCATTGAGGTAAGTCCAAGAACTTCTCCAAACAAAGAGTTCTGCAAACTTAATGAAGAGTTCTTTTCAAGTCTTTCATATGTAACAGTTGAAATAGCAGCAGTACCCTCATTCAAATAGCAACTGTCTGCAACAGCTGTCTGTCCTTTGACAACAGAGCCACTACTCAATGCCAAACATGTTATAAAAATTATCTTATTTTTCATTGTATATCAGATTAATATTTTACCAACCGGGGTTTTGAGTCAAACCATAACCTTTATTAATTTCACTAGGAGGAAATGCTGTAAGATACCATTTCGAGCTGAAACCACCTTCTTTCCACCATGTACGGGCTCTATTTGCAAATTCAAATTTCTCGTATGTGAAATCAGTAGGACGAGTTCCACTTGTAAAAGGTTCTTCCACACCATCTGTTCTTCTCACTCTAAGACCATGCAGAGGCAATCTGAACCTGTCTTCCATCTTACGCCTGCACATATCAAAAAGACGTACATCTTCAAAACCGAGTTCACAAGCCCGTTCGCGCAGGATTTCATTAAGGACATCTTCTTTACTGTAGTTCTCACCCAATACTACATCTCTCAATCCTCCTAAGCCTACTCTCTGTCTTATAATATCAACCTGGTTTATGGCTTCTTCTATACGGTCATTTTCAAGCAAAGCTTCCGCATAAGTCAGATATATTTCAGCCATCCTGAGGTATGGCCAAATTGTAGGCTTACCGTTACTGGTTGTCTTGTCCAGAATGAATTTATACAGCCCATAACCGGATGCATACTCACCAGATTCTGTTACAGAATTCTGCTGCATTTCTCTTCCGCCTACCCACATCTGTGCAGGATGACCCTGAAATGCTGCATCCGGAACAAGTACTGTTTCATAAAGTCTTGGGTCTCTTGAAGGAGCATTAGGATTATTCTCTGAGAAGAACATATTCTTCTTCACTACAGACTGTTCATAATCAAAAGGAGTTCCATCAGCCATTGGAAACATTTCTACATATTCCTGAGTAGGAGTAAAAGCTCCACCAGGACAAGACGTATTCCTAAAAGTTCCATGATTAGTATATCCAATTCGCGTAGATATCAACATTTCGGTATTTCCACGCTGTAGATATGCATTTCTAAACTTTTCTCTATAATTAGCTCCTACATCATTTAGTTTGTAGAAACCTTTTTCCTTTACTTCATTAAAAAAATCCTCACAAGCTACAAGAAGCTGATTCCAAAGCTCTTGCTTACGTGCACCAATCCAAACCTGAAAATTATTAACTGCATCCTGAGGAGGTTCTGTACAATAAGGTTCATCATCATTAAACAATGGACTTGCCGTAAATAAAAGAATTTTACATTTTAGACCTAAAGCTCCAGCTCTTGTAAACCTGCCATCCCAATTACTTCTATCTACTTCATCTAAAGACCAGGGAAGATAATCTTTGGCTTCGTCAATAAGTCCTATCATAAAATCATTGGTTTCTTGTACCGTTGCTCTGGGCACAGTTAAATTGTCTCCAATCTGAACAGACCGTTTTACCAACGGTAATCCACCAAAGTGTCTGTACATGTCAAAATACCGGGTTACAATTATCATCTTGGCTTCTGCTGCTAAACGTTGTTTTTCCGTTTCATCCATATCAGGAACTTTATTTATATTTTCAATAAAAATCCAGGCAGAGCGAATCGCCTCCCAACAACCTTCTCTATTGAAGCCAAATCTTGTATGCGTAGACCAGTCCTCCATACTGGCATAATATCCTCCAACATAATATGTACGCGACACTTCATCCCAATTCATGTGTGAATGCCAACAATCAGACAAGCACTCAAACATTCCCTGATTCATTTTACCATCAATTGCATTCCATGCAGAAGGCAGCCCATAATACATCCTATCATAACACACCCATAAAAACTTACGGGCATATTCTGCTTTTCCAAAAATTGTATCTTGAGTCACATCTACACCTGGGGCCTTTTCAAGAAACTTATCTCCTATTTTAAAGTCTTCAACACAAGCATTGAATGCTAATGCGACAAAAAAGGAACATATGAGTTGAAAAAATTTCTTCATGATTAATCAATTTAAAAATTAAGTTTTAACCCTACATTATAAACCTGCATTACAGGATATTCCGGTTTATTTTCAGCAGTTTTTGATTCTGGATCTGATATTTTAAGTTTATCAAATGTTAACAGATTATATCCGTTAACAAAAATTCGCAAATTATTCAATTTTATTTTCTTAATTATAGGTCCATCAAACATATATGAAATCTCAACATTCTTCAAACGCAAATAATCTGCATCAACCAGGAACAAGTCTGAATTTTCGTAGTTATTGGACTTATTTACTAGCGTTGCTCTTGGCAAAGTTGCTGTATATGCAGTTTCAGGTGTCCATCTATTGTCATACATTGAAGTAAGCATACTATAAGTATTTGTCTCTCCCAAAGGAACTCTGAATGTTTCCGAAAGCATTCTTGAAGTATTCCATGCATAACTCCATGTCATACTGAAATTAATTTTTTTCCATTTAAAGCCCATATTCAATCCTCCTGAATATTGAGGATTGTCAGTATATCCAGCAGGTCTGATATCATCATCATCTATTACTCCGTCATCATTCAAATCTACATATACACAGTCACCAGGCTGGAGTGTAACTCCATGATCGGCTATATCCTTTCCATACTGCTCTTTATACCTTTCATTAGCATTTTCATCATAAAATCCCCAGAACTTCCTAATAAACGGTTGCCCGACAGGCAATCCTGTTCTATACAGATATTCCTCATTTCTTGGAACTTCATCCATCTCAATAATTTTATTCTTTGCATGCGAAAGATTTGCACCTATCCAATATCTGAAATTATCTCCTATTTTATCTGTCCACTGAAGTGATATTTCATATCCACGGTTATCCACTATACCATAGTTTTCTGCCGTAGGTGCAAAACCAATAAAACCAGGATAACTTGTTCTTGTAATTAGGATGTCCTTTCTGTGATCATAAAAATAATCAAAGTTTATCTTCAATCTGTCATTAAAGATTGTCATATCTACTCCATAATTCTGCTTGTAAGCTTTTTCCCAAGTCAGATTAGGGTTACCCAAGGCAGCTTCATATGCTCCAGACTGATTTGTATTGATATTAATACCAAAGTTATATCCGCCGCCAAAAGCATATTTACCGTCAAGATACATAAATCTCTGACCTCCGATTTTGTCATTACCAACAACTCCATAAGAAGCTCTGAATTTCAGGTATGAAATTAAAGATTGCTTCTTCATGAACTTTTCTTCCGACATCACCCATCCAACGGATACTGCCGGAAACAGTCCATATCGTTTACCTGGAGCAAAATTTTCGGAACCGTTATATCCTACATTAACATCAAAAAGATAACGTGTAGCATAATCATACGTCAATCGTCCTACTAATCCAACATATCCTGTAGGTATATCAGGATAGGTCGCAGGATAATACTTCTTCGACTGGTTATACAAGGCAAGAGCAGACACATTATGTTTACCGAATTTTCTATGATAGTTTAAAGACAACTCTGCATACCAGTCTCTAAAAGCATCTCTGGATTCAGAATAGTTAAGTTCGCCTTCACTACCAAACTTACGATAACCTATTTCATCACCATCTATTATCGGATTATAATAAGGAGTAGTAGTTGCCCTCTGTTTGGTATGGACGAAATTACTATTATATGAACCTTTCAGCCTTAAAGAAAGACCTTTTGTTATTACATCAAGTTTCTGAGTCAATTGGAAGTCTGTATTAAGAACATTGTTTACCGTTGTTTTAAATCCACGTCCATAATAAGCATTAAGAGCATCTTCACCAACTTGTGGTATATAGTCAGGATTACTCTTTATCCATTTGCCATCTACAATACCGGCACCCGAAAAAGGAGTTGCTCTATAAAGCATTCTAAACAATTCAGCATCTGATGATGATGATATTGGTTTATTCTTGTCTTCTACTCGTCCACCAATATTTACAGCAAGCTGAGTTGTTTTAGTAACCTGAAAATCGAGATTCGCTCTATAGTTGTATCGTTTGAACTTAAAGTTACCATTATAATCCTCACCAAAATTTTTGAACAAACCATCCTGAGTCAGCAAGCCCGCAGAAACAAAATATTTAACTTTATCTGTTCCCCCTGAAATACTTACATTATGCTGGCTTTGGAATGATGCATCTTTTAGAAGATAATCCATCCAGTCCATATCCGGATAGAGAATAGGATTAGTATGATTCTTGAATGCATCCATAATCTCAGGCTGGAAACGGACATTTTCTGGTTTCACACCATCGTTCATCTGCGCCTCATTATAATAAGTCGCATACTGATAACTATCAACAAAGTCAAGCAGACGGGTAGGCATTTGAACACCCACAGAAGTTGAAACAGAGACCTTGGCATCTCCCTTTGCTCCTCGCTTTGTTGTAATAAGAATTACACCATTAGCACCACGCACACCAAATACTGCTGTAGCCGATGCATCCTTTAGAACTGTAATATTATCCACCTCATTAGGATCTAATTGTGAAAACGAACGTTCAACTCCGTCTACAAGAATCAAAGGAGAGGAATCACCACTGGCCAATGTACCTGTTCCACGAATAAAGATTTGAGGGTCATCAGCTCCTGGTTCACCCGAATATTGAACAGAAGAAAGTCCCGGCATTTTACCAGACAAAGCATTCCCCAATGATGCAACCGGAGTTTTTACTAAGTCCTCACCACCAACAGAAGACAAAGCACCGGTAATTGTAACCTTTTTCTGTGTACCATACGCTATGACCTGCACTTCCTGAAGCATTTGAGAATCATCAGACATTATCACATTAAATGTCTTTTTCTTTCCTATAACAACTTCCTTCTCCTGAAATCCTATATAAGAAAACTGAAGTGTCTTACCACCAGAAGGAACGGAAAGAATAAAGTTTCCGTCAAAATCCGTAATAGTTCCTATAGTAGGATTTTCCTTTACTATTACATTCACACCAATGAGCGGTTCACCGTTCTCGTCTTTTACTACTCCAGAGACAGAGTTCTGCTGATTTATGCCTGCCATCATTACAGAAGGAACAAACATCATCATAACAAAAATAAGACGTGACAAACATAAACTCATTCTACTGATTTTAAAGTTAATGTGTTTCATACGTTTGTTATGTATTAGATTAATTATTTTCTGAAGCTTCTATTTCTCTTATATATACGTCGTCTATAAATGCAATACCTCCATCTTTTTCTATTCTTATTCTGACTTTATCTGTTGTTGGCGTAAATTCTGATGACATAAATACGTCCTCACTAGATTGTGTTTCTACAGTACATATAGGATCCGCTGATACGGTTTCATTACCGTCTATAGAGAAAATCTGTCCTTTAAGCTCCTTTCCAGTTGTATTCTGATTAGGTTCTGATTTTCCTATAGCATCTCTTATTCTTCCAACAAAACTGAATGTATACTTTTTACCTGGTGTAACAATAACATCCTGAGACAATTGCACACTGGCATTGACATCAGTCAATCGCATAGTATTTCCTGACATGGTAAGTTCTCTATGATAAATTTTGTTCTCTTCCGCTCCATTAGGTGATGTATCTATAGCAGTCTTACCCGTAGGACTACATGTCCAATAAGAAGTGTTGTTGTCAAATCCTCCATTTCTCACCAAGTTATTCCAAGGTTGGAGAGGGGCAATGCTATTGTATCTCCACACACGAACATAATCAAATCTCGTTTCTGTAAGCTTTCCTAATTCAAAAGCTTTAAATCCGTCATCAGGAAGTTCTTCACCAAACGAAGCACCATTTGACAGCCATAAGAACTCATGAGTTAAAGGTATCAGCTTAGGGTCGGTGAATGTATGCTTTAAAATACCATTATAGTATATTTTCAGATACTTGTCAGTCCAAAGCAGCCCCCATACTTGATAGTCACTATGAATTCCAGGAGTACTATATCTCCAGCCTTGTGACCTATGCGCATCTGCATATCCATCATAGTGAATATTTACCTGTACTTGTTCATAAGTATGGCAAGACTCAAAAATGTCAATCTCCGCTCCATCAGCTCCTGTTTCATTAACATTTCCCATATTAGGCCCTTGAAGCCAGAAAGCCGTATGTGTAAGTTTATTTGCATCTCCAATCTTAACCCTGCATTCCATATAGCCAAACTTTGTCATAAACTTATTTGAGCTATTTATAGAGCCATTAGTCATAACATCTGTCCCGGCCTTATGTACTTCCAATACCAAATCACCATCTTTCTGATAAACATTCTCAGGTTTCCAAAACCATGAGTTTATGCCAAGACGCTGTCTAGGGCCACGAGATTTAGTTGACTCATCAATATTCCATTTCTTAAGGTCTATTTCTTCACCGTTAAACTCATCACTGAACACGAGTTCCCAATCATTACCGAGAATATTACCAAAAGGCTGATAAGGCATTACTCCTGGTTCTGTAGTAGGGTCTATCATTGGAGAAAGACCAGGTTCAATCCCTTCACTTTTATCTACATACCCCCCTTTCTCTTCACCGAAAGGAGTAATCTCAGGATAAGAACATCCTGCAAAAAACAACATTGAAAATAAGAAATATTTATTCATATATTAAATAATAAGATTAATAAACCTCATATATATCTATTGTGACTTCGCAAATTTCATAAAAAAACATAACCTATAAAATGTACTATTTATGAAAAAAGATGTATAATATAACTATTATACTATACATCTCCATTATGTCTTCAAATATTGGTTATATCAGAAGAAACTATATTCCTTCTTCTCAAGTCTGAGAAGAACTACATTCATAAAATTCTCAACTTCTGCATGGCTCTTTAATTTCCCATATAGTTCTATATGTTTATGCACTGCTGGCAACAAATCTTGTGCCTTTTTTAGATCTATATTCAATAGAATCTGCATCGTTTCTTTATTAACATAGATATTATCAGACAACATTCCCTGCTCCAATATTTCTTTTGATGCTTTATCGCCAAAACAATCATATAGAGAACCTGCCAAATACAGTTTTGCCGACAGATAGTCAATCTTATCAAGTTCATTCCTCAACTCATTCTTGTAAGCTTTAAGCTCCTTTCTTGATACAAACAGCCCTAGTGCAGCCCAGTAATTCACAATATCATTATCAGTTTTCAATAACGAAATTTGTTTTGCAATAACAGACTTTCCCATACCACACATCATAGCTGCATCAAGAACTTTTCTCACCGGATAAATATCTTCATTCTGTCTAAGCGTATATGGAATATATTTATCAGAATACTCTGCATAACTGTATTCAGGAATAAAATGAGCATCACGTTTTTCTATAACATGTTGTTCCATCTTTTTACGGAATTCTTTCAGTACTCCCTGATATTCAGGATTTGTAGCCAGATTATTCATCTCCCACTTGTCGTTTTCCAAATCATACAGATATTCTGCCTGGCGAGGTTTCATAATAGCAGCCTGTCCTTCATTCATCAGCCCGGCTGCAAAGTCCTTACGCATTATCTTCTGAATATCCCCGTGGTCATAATAGCTCATCCATCTTATCCAAGGCTGATGGCATGTAAATACTCTGGTGTACATGTATTTGCCGTCTGTTACAGAACGGGACAACTCATTGTTCGAATCAAGACCATCGCAAGCGCCATAAACGTACTTTTTATCCTTTACATAGTTCTTTCCCATAAAAGGCTTACCTTCAATATAATCAGGTATGTCAACACCGGCTAAAGCCAATACAGTTGCGCCAAAGTCCTCGAAACTGACAAGACGGTCGGTCACTACACCGCTTCCCCATGGAGACAAATGCTTATACATCTCAGGAATCCACACTATAAAGGGAACTCTATATCCCAATCCTAAAGAACTTCCTTTACCGCGTGGGATACCTTCGCCATGATCAGAAAAACAAAATACTATCGTACTGTCTTTCAGCCCATCTTTCTCAAGGCGCTTCAGGATTCCTTCAAACTGCTGGTCTGTCAAAGAAATTGAATTATACACCCTTGACATCCGTTTACGCATCTCCGGAGTATTTCTGTAGAATGACGGCATATCAAAAGGGACGTCAATGGCTGTTTTTCTTTTCTCATTTATCCATTTAAGAACCTGCTTCTCATAAACTTCCCATGGGTTTGTCATTGTCCTTGACTGATGACTGTGCGGACTATTGAATACTGCAAAGAATGGTTGTCCCGGTTTACGTTTCCACCACCCCGCTTTTCCTGAACTTTCATTCCATGACTCAGCTATCATCCTACGCTCACTTGCATTGTTATAGTCGGTCTTATAATTATTAGACGTATAATATCCGGCATCTTTCAGATACTTGGGAAAACCATGAACAAAATCCGGTATTGGATAATGACTACGGTGATTCCCTGTACCCATAGTAGTTGGTGTCATTCCAGTAATAAGACAAAACCGGCTTGGAGAGGACACTGTTCCAGTAGAAAAGGCTGAAGTAAATCTCACTCCTTCTGCGGCAAGTTTATCCATTGTGGGAGTTTTTGCCAGACTGTCACCGTAACAGCCTATAAACTGTGGGGATGTATCCTCAAATGTCAACCACAAAATATTAGGACGTGGCAAATCATGTTCTGCTTTATCTGTTGCTGCGTTTGCAATGGCAGGTAAAAAACCTGCCATTGTCAATAAAAAAAATCGTTCCATATTAGTTTATTTAAATAAAGTCGTTAACTGATTCAAAGTTACAACATTATCCGGATTGAATTTTTCACCATTCATATAATTAAGAAGACTGTTCATAAGCTGTACCGCCTCCGGTCTCTTATCTGAATCGGCAAGTAAATCTGCTCCACAAAGAATCAGTTTTCCTTTTCCTACCTTCATTTCTACCACAAGCCCTAAGGAACGAGCAGTAAACCAGTCGTCTATAATTCTTACTATTGGTTCAGGGTTTCCCAATTTGTGTAAAGGAATAGCATTACAATGCGACATAGCATCCCACCATTGGTAATCGCTATGATATTCCGTAGGGAAAAGTCTTAATGCAGGATGTTCAGGATTACATAATATACCCTGAGTATGTGGAGCCTGTTTGTTTGTCCAAAGCGTGTTCCAAAAAATAGAAGAGAACCCTACCACAACTGAGTCTTTCCCTTCATTCTTCAGACTCCCTTTTGCAGCGGTCAATAACACTTTGCCACCTTCAGACAAGGTTTTCAAGACATCTTCTGACAAAGAGGAAGCAACAACCACTTCTTTATTCTCTATCTTATTTTTAGGATAAGCCCATAAATTCCATCTGTTCTTATATCCGGAAACTTCAACCTCAAGTTCCCACTGCTGAGGTTTGTCTACATTTACATTATAGGAAATCTGCCCTACTCTGCTCAAACCACCGGCAGGGATTCTGCAAACATCAATAACACCATTGCTTATTAGTGCACCATCGAACGATGTTATCTTCCATCTTACAGGGACATTCATATCACTTTGCGAGAATTGTGCCACATCTATATCGGCTTTCAATGTATCTCCACTATTAAACACAAACTTTGACATTCTTGCCAAAGGTACCACAGAATTACAGAACTCACTGTACTCCTGAGGTGTAACATATCCTTTAGATTCCCAGAAAGGATTCAACACTCCTACTATTGCACTTCCCTGTCCCGGGAAATCATGCAAATCAAGCAATTGGAAACCGGCAAAATTTTTAGTTCTCAGAGCGGCTTCAATATCCGCCTTATAACACAATGCCTGTAATTTACCCGAGGCCAACAGAAAACTGTCCGCCAAGTGCAACAAACCATTTTCTCTAAGTCTGTCTTCAAAAATATCAAAGTTCTTTGCTTTTAGAACACCTGTATATTTACTCCTTTCCTTTAAGTCGGGATAAACACACCACTGGCCTATCTCATGACTTATAGTAGGTTGTGTTTTCGAGATTTTATTACTCCAGTCAAAGTCTGAATTAGGTCTCTTAGCATTTATTATACTCTTTAGTCCCTGTGCCCATCCCTGTATTCTTGGTGCAGGAAGACAATGCCAGTCGTTTTCCTTTATAGCAGGCCATCCTGCTGCAGTTGTATAAAGGAACCTGGAATCCTTTTCCTTCCAATAAGAAACAAACTTAGTGAGATATTCCTTATGCTTTTTTCCATGAGGCTCATTTCCGTACGACATTAGGCAGAAAGAAGGATGATTCCCATACTCCTTTACTATTCTTTCACTCTCATCGTATAGATAACTATCGATAGGATGACCACTGCCTAAATCCGAGCACCATGAACCGCATTCTACGTAAAGATATATTCCAAGCTTGTCTGCCACACAGAATGCTGCTTCAGGAGGACACCATGAATGAAAACGGATATGATTAAGGCCATGAGCCTTACAAATCTCCATAATGCGTTTCCATTCTGTTTCATCTGTAGGAGGAAAACCAGTCTTTGGAAAAATACAGCATTCAAGAGTTCCCCTGAAAAATACGGAATTTCCGTTTACAGTTATCTGACTTCCTTTGATTCCCAATTCACGTACTCCAAAAGATTCTTTTACAATATCATTTCCATCCTTCGTTTCAAGCCGTGCATCAAGGGTATATAGATTTGGAGAAAACTCATCCCATGTTCTGAAGTTCCTGCTCAAGTCGTATAGTATTTCTACATTATTTGCACCTTTCTTTAGAGACACACTTTTTTTTAATTCCGGAAGAGGAGTGTTATCTCCTGTTTTTACCGACAACACAAGTTCAGAGCCTCTTGTATAGTCCTTTGAAGAAAGAATATTAAAAGTTATCTTAGCCTTCTTTTCCTTATACAAAGTCTCTATTCTGATATTTTCAATATAAGTCTTAGGCCGTGCAGTCAAAGAAATATTTCCAACTATACCGTTCCAGTTGGACTGCGTATTATCTGAAATACTATGAGCATCTACGCCCGGATCAATATCTCCTATACTGTTATCAACACATAGAGTTAAAACATATTCTTCTCCTGCTTTAATATTTTCCAATACATAACGATGAGGAACAGCAAGAGAGTTTCTATGTCCAACTTTTTCCCCATCAACCCATAAAGTGGTTTGCCAGTGGCATCTTTCAAGACTCAATTCAATAAATTCACCCTTCCAGTCTTTAGGAATCGTAACCTTTTTCTGATACCATGCTTTTCCTACATAATGCCTGTCAGGAGTCAGCCAAAATACCACCTTAATGTTTTCAGGAGAACGGTACTTCGCATAAAAGTCACTCTCATACCAGTCCTTGTTCCACATTGAGCCTGTCCATTTGGTATTAATATCCACATCATTACCTATACCATTGGTGTTGAGAGATCCAGGAAGAAGCAGCGTCTCAGAAAAATCATTGTCGAACCATTCTTCTTTCTCACCTAAATTATTGGGGTCAAGTCTATAAGTCCATGTTCCGTCAAGGTTTTCCGTCAATGTTTGAGAGAACACTGAAGAACATAAGAAAAAAGGAAGTGCGTAAAGCAGATTAAATCGATTCATCATATTAAATTTAAGATTTAAATAAAAAAAGGTAGATATACCGCTTGCATACCTACCTTAAATCTCAATTATGATTATTCACACATAGCCAGCAATCGTACTCCTACCTGATGGTTGATGTCCAGATGAACCACTTCAGACAGGAACTTGCGAGCCTGTTCCTTGTCGCCCAATCCGAGATAGCCCATACCCATCACCAGATTACAGTGTAACAGGTTGCGTACATTCAGGTCGTCATCCCAAATCAGCAGGTCGGGTAGCGATACAGCGAAGTAGTCAATCTTCACCTTATCAAACAGATGCTTTTCACCATGCTTGATAAGCTTGTTGAAGCGACTGCGAGCTTTATCTTCATCACCAAGTTTGCGCCATGCAAGTCCTTGATAGAAAATCTTGTCAGGCTGCTGGTCATTATAGAAGAATGCGATAGCCGGTTCTGCCGAGCCTTTAGTTGCTCTTTCGAAGTATTCTTTTGCAAGATCTGCCTCGCCAAGACCTTCGTATGCACATCCCATCCAGTAGTGGATATCATTTTCCTCAGCCATTGAAAGCTTGCCTTCACCAAGATTGTCAGGATATTTTTCTGTTTCCTTCAACAATCGTACCGCATCGGCATAACGTCCTTCCTTCAAAGCTATCTTGGCAAGTTCCACACGGCAAAATACATATTGGCTTGTTACCTTTCCTTCACCACCTTCCCATGGATGGAACTTACGTGAATTAATCAAATCGTATGCAGTCTGGTATTCTCCAAGCTGGTTGTAAAGAGTTATGCGTTCTATACACAAGTCATCGCGCTGTTCCACAACCTCTGCATGTGCATTGAGGAAGTCAAGACGCTGACGGTGTGAGTAGCGGAGTTTCTTATACAACTGGTCAAGCTCCATCAGGATACGTGCATCTGATTCGTCAAGCTTGTATGCCTTTTCAAGTGTGGCAAGAGCTTTCTGTGGGTTATTCTGCTTATTGTAGTAAGCCAATGAAAGGTTACGCAATACAGTAGGATATGTATCATCAATTGATACTGATTTTTCCCAACAAGCAACAGCTTCATCATAGATGCGAGCTGCATAATGGAAGTTACCAAGATAATAAGGAGCTTTAGCACCTTCAGGGTTAAGTTTCATAGCATCGTTAAGCATAAGAACTTCTTCAATCTTGTTAGGGAAGCAATAGTCAGGACAGATTGTTTCAGCTTTCTTATAAAGAGCTACAGCCTCATCCCTTTTACCCATCTTAGATGCAAAGTAACCAAGTGCAAAGTAAACCATCGGATAAGTGGCTTCATTTTCTTCCGTCACAAAAGACAACAGCTGAGCAGCTTCTTCATACATACCCGCTGATGCATAGTCGATGGCATATTCCAGATAGCTGTGTACGGCACCGCGCATCAAAGCTTTCATTTCAGCCTTTGCGGCAGCGGCTGCTTCAGTATTTCCCTGCAATGTATGAATCAGATAAGATTCGAAACGGCATCCCATATTGAACTTATCCATCGCCAAAGAGTCATTGATAAGTGCCTCAGCCTTTGCAAAATCGCCTGTCTTACGCAAGAATGAAGTCTTCAGCTGACGACCTTTGTGGTTCAACCAGTTACGATATAATGAGCGGTTGATATGGTCGATACCGTTTACATAATCCTCACGAATCATATCAATCTGAGCCAATCCCATATAGCCTGAATCCTGCCAAGCAGCATTCCATGTAGCCTTGAAGAATGCATCGTATGCTCCGTCTATATCACCCTGCATCTTCTTGCTCCATCCTAAGTTATAATATGGTTCACCTTCATATGGATTAGGATTACGTTCTGTCTGTGTCTTGATGGCACGGTCGAAATATTTCTGTGCTTCCGCAAAGCGTCCGCGGCGCATAAGGAGCAACCCTACGGCATTATTACAACGGATGTCGCTTTCATCGCGGCTCAGAGCCTCCATGTAGTAATCCATCGGCAGGTAAGTAGCATGACGATACTGTTCCAGGTGATGCCCTGTCAGGAAAAGCTGCTCCATGCTGGCAATCTTCTTCGGATCGAGTGCCGCCTTAGCCGGTTCCGGAATAGGTTTGATTTCTGGTTTTGCAGCCTGATAGCTTACAAGTACCTTACCCTTTTCATCAAGAACTGTAAGTTTCAATTCTTCCATTTTCTGAGTGTCACAGTCTACAGTATTGATATATGAATTATCCGGTGCCACTGCTGTAAGCGCATCAAGATAAATCTTACCGTTTTCTGTATTTGTAAGCATTATGCGAACTTCCTTGTGAGCAGCTGTAGTATAAAGGATAACCTTCATCTTACCACCTTTTTCAGGAATCATATTAATCAGCGCATCACGCGTAGCATTCTTCACCATACCTACTTTCTGATAAGGCATGAAATATTGTACCCATGATTTTTCTTCGTATGGCTGCAACCAGGTAAAGTCTGGCTGGTTATCGCAGTACATACCGGTCATCAATTCGATGTATGGTCCGTCTTCATCCGTCAGGTTGCGGTCCCAAGCCTGGCCAAAGTCACCATGTCCCCAAGTCCATTGTTTCTTGCCGGCATTTACATGGTGATCGGCCACATGAAGAAGACCCGATTCGATATGTTCTTCATAGCCTCCCACAAAGTCAAACTTCGAATTGATGGCCATGTAAGAAGTCGGCACCGGAATATTTTTGTAACGTGAAATATCTACTCCGGCAGAATAATCCACTTTATAATATTCACCTGTAGCTATAGGGAAGCTGGATACGGCACGTTTTCCATGGTCGAACACAGCATTCACATCGGGCGGGAACACAGAATAATAGTCTTTGTTCACTACTACTGCCGGATTAGCCCACCACAAGAAAGTCTGCGGGAACGGAGTACGGTTGTACACCTTTGCCTTGATTTCAATATAAGCCTTTCTCGGATAGAGGGTAAAGCCTGCCATACCTTTGGTACGGAACATACGTTCTACCTCACTGCACCAGATGGTCTTGCTTCCATCAGGAAATTCTTCAATCATGCAGTCGGTCGGAAGATATGTACTGGGGCGATGGTGCTGCGGCCAGTTGAACTCGATACCACCTGAAATCCACGGCCCGGTCAGTCCCACCAATGCCGGCTTGATAACCTGATTATAATATACGAAATGGCGTTTCTTCACCTTATCGTATGCCATCTGGATACGTCCGCCCAATTCCGGAAGAATCATCAACTTGATGTATTCATTCTCTATAAAGAAAGCTCTCCAAGGACGGTCGTGTTTTTCATCTTCAATCTTTTCAACTACCGGATAAGGATATACCGAACCGGAGCTTCCCTGATATACGCGTTTTTCAAGAAAAATCGGATTTTTTTCTTCTTTACCAATGCCATACGTCGGCAACATCACGATTTCTTCCCAAGCCTTCACTTCGGAAGTATTTACCGTACTTTGAATCAAATATTCTGTTATCTTTTCCATAAAAACTATGATTTTAATTAACTGTGTTACATCATTTTAGTATTACAAATGTCCGAAGAAAAGGTCAACAAAAAAATGTAGTATATTTCTAAAATGATGTACAAAATCACTATCTGTAAAATTATTAGAAAAACCAGGTCAAAATTTCAGCAGCCACACAGCTGTGCCCCGCAGAGTTTGGATGATTGTTCTGACTCATATACTTATGCAAGTCTTCACCATTTTCAGCTTTCTCCTTAAAAAGCTTATACGAATCAACAAGTCCGACGCGATATTCAGCTGCTAATTTTCGAATCATTTCTGCATGTCCAGCTAAAGGAGTTTTATCATCCAATATGTTTTCTTTCAAATCAGGAGTCGGAGTAAACAATATCACTTTCAGCTTTTGGGCTAAAGCAGATTCAATCATTTTCCTCCAAGCTTTTTCACTACGTTCCAGTCCGATATTTCTGTCGTTTAACGCATAATCAATAAACAACACATCCGGCCGGTGCGTAAGCACCTCATCCTTAAAACGTGTTTCCCCATGTTCAGCCTGCTCTCCACCTATCGATGTGGTGATTACATTCAATACAGCATAAGGATATTGAGTTTTCAGTGCATGAAAAACTAAATGCGGATAAGCTTGAAGCGTATTTACAATAGGAGTTCGTGCATAACCTGTAGGTACACTATGTCCATGAACAACAATGTTCAACGTACGATTTTCAGGCCACTTCAAAGTCATTTCCTTCTTGAATTCACTCAAATAAGTCTGTTTGTCCGCTACCTGGGCTTGAAGCATTCCACCCATCAATAAACAACCAGCTAAAAAAAACAATCGATTTAAAGTCATAAGTACCTTATTTATATTTATAATTATTCATATTTATTCCACCCCAACTAAAGTCACCACGGAACGGGCGGGTATTAACAATTGGCTTCCAACAATCCCCTTATATTGCAAATCACTACGAACTGAAGTTTCATATAATTTATATTTCTGTACACAATATCCAGCAGGAAGGGATTGAAAAGACAAGTCTATCATTTTATCCTCTCTTGAAGAATTTACCAATACCACAACAATCCGCTTTAAAAAATTGTCTGCATATGCCGAAGCCATGACTTCAGCCGTATTATCCGTACTTGTTACACTGCTCAAACGCACCATACCCGGACGTATAAAGAAGCTATAGTTACCTAAAGTCCACAATAGTTTAGAAGTACGGAACACCCCATCCTGCTTACATGTTTCTATCATTTTCTCGTCACCACGCGATGCCCCATTGGCCAATGTCCCATCGTCTATAAAAATAAGACCGTCCTTATAGTCCCATTCAGAAAGGGCCGTCCACCATTGCCAGGAAGCTGCATTAGCGACAGTCAGATCATGATGAATCACACGCGCCACATAAAGAGCCGTATTCATACCCAAATCCCGACAGCCACCTCCTCGTGGATTATCTGGATTCTTTTCCATCGGACAATATTCTGTCTGCCAATAAGTATAATTCGAAGAAAGCTGTTTTTTCAACTCTTCAGCCAGTTCCTTACGGGTCTGCACCAATGTATCCACAGGCCATGTGCTCCAGTAAGAATGACCACTCACAACAGGAGCCACTGATGATAGGCCATAAATGGAATATGCTCCCTTTTTAGAAAAAATCTCTTCCAGTTGATTGTCTCTTTCCGGTTTATCCGTTTCCGAACGGTACAGATACCGGATATCAGCAGCCTCTCCGAAAACGACTTTGGTTTTTGAATGACGTTGTTGCAATTCCTTATCCAACAAATGAATCAACCGACTGCATTCTGCATTAGTAGCTTGCATACCTTCCTGCCCACTACCTACCCACTCCCACTGCGGTTCATTAATCGGGCTCAAATAATCCAGTTTCAAATGAGTGGAGACTTCTGCCAAAAAAGCAGCATAGTCATCAAACTGATCCTCACGAATATTCGCATACGGAGTTTTCTCACTGGCACGGGCCATTCCGTTTTTCGTCATAAAATAGGGAGCGGTGATGGAGAAGCCCAAAGAATAGCGTACTCCCCGTTCGCGTGCGGCTTGCAACATCCACCGTTGTCCCTTTTGTTTATCCCAATCCCAATCTCCTTCCTTTCCTAAAAAACATTCTGTACGACGCCACTGAGAAGTCACTCCTCCATTATCCCCAGCTTCATGGCTTCCCGAACCAATATTAAAGCGCCACATGGAAAGTCCGATTCCTTTCGGATTTCCCCATGAATCAAACTCTGAACTGAACAACAAATCTGCAATCTGATTCCGTTTTTCCAACGGCCAGTTTTTACCGATATATTGCACACGCCAGCAGTCGGACGCTCCAAAGCTATGAATGGTTTGGCGGGGAGAAGCAAAATCAAACACCAGCTTCTGTTCATTCTGAGCACATCCCAAGACTGCATACAAAGAAAATCCCAAGCAAAGAATCGACTTATTCATACCTATTGCAATCTATAACCCTAATATTTCAGACCTTTATTTAATCAGTTCTTTTTCCAATTCTTCCAGCGACTTGCCTTTGGTTTCCGGAATACGGCGCCATACGAACAGGAAGCCACAGAAACAGATAACGGCGTAAAGCAGGAAGGTACCGCCAGTGCCCAGTCCGGAATTCAGGAAAGGGAACGTGTAGGTAAGCAGGAAAGAGGCAATCCACAACGCAGCCGTACATACTGCCATGGCTACCCCACGCACCTTATTGGGGAATATTTCAGAAAGCAACACCCAGGTGACAGGACCTAACGACATAGCATAGAACCCGATGGCCAATACCACAAACACAATCATGATGAATCCTTTAAACTCAAAGAAATAGCTTAATCCCAACAGGGTATAGATGCCTGCCAGTCCGATGGAACCGGTCAACATCAACGTCTTTCTTCCCAGGCGGTCGACGGTATAGATGGCTACAAATGTAAAGACCAGATTGGCAATACCTGTCACGACAATGTTCATCAGTACGTCTGAAATGCCATAGCCTGCTGCCTGAAAGATTTCCTGCGCATAGTTGAAGATGACATTGGTACCGCTCCACTGCTGGAACATAGCTACCACAATACCGATAATCAGTACATTCCGCATTTTAGAAGAGAAGAGCAAGGACAATACACCTTTTTCGGCATGTGAAGCAGCACCTGCACGGGTATAATTTTCAATTTCACTGTCTGCATACGCTGCTCCCCCAATGGAACACAGCACTTTTCTAGCTTTCTCCATCTGCTTCATGCTGGCCAGCCAGCGCGGACTTTCTGGAATAAACAATGCCAGCAGGAAAAAGAGTCCCGAAGGAACGCATACGGCCCAGAACATCCAGCGCCATCCGGTCTGTCCGTTCCATGAGTTCAAGATATCGGCAGCCGTGGCACCTTCCGGCACCGGCTCTGCAATCAGCATATTTACAATCTGTGCGCCAAGAATTCCCAATACGATGGTCAGCTGGTTCAATGTGACGAGTTTTCCACGAATCTGAGTAGGTGCCACTTCTGCGATGTACATCGGAGAAAGGTCGGCTGCCAGTCCGATAGCCATCCCTCCTACAAGGCGAGCGATGATGAAGGCAGGAATAGCCGTAGCAGCTCCTGTGGCCCACGAAGAAGCAAAAAAGATAAAGGCAGATAACACCAGCAGCTTCTTACGTCCGTAACGGTCGGCCAGGAAACCTGCCATAGTGGCTCCTAACAGACATCCTAACAGAGCGATACTCATGGTCAATGCCTGCATACCCTCATTGCCAGCAATATGGAAATATTCTTCATAGAAAGGTTTGGCACCTCCTATCACTACCCAGTCGTACCCGAAGAGGAGCCCTCCCATGGCAGACACCAGGCAAATAAAATAGATAAACAATTGATGATTTTTCATGGTTATACGGTTAAAAAAGATGTGTCATTAATAGATACCTTCCGCGGACTGTTTCTGGTTATGCGCGGTTCCAAACATGCCCTTTATCTTATCCAGTCCTTCTACCGGAGTGGGAGCAAATTTCTCGCTGTTCATGTAGTTCAGGATAGAGTAAAGCATCTGACGAGCTACCGGACGTTTGTCAAGAGCGGTCTGCAAATCAAAAGTGGCAAGCATCAGTTTTCCTTCTCCTACACGTCCTTCATACAAGGAAGTCAAGCGACGGTTATGGACAAAATTGTCTACCATCTCTACCACAGGAGCGCCTCCCTGCAAACTATCTACGACCAATGTGGTCGAATTGATGTTCAAATCCCACCACTGCCAGTCGGTATGCATGTCGGTCGGGAAGTCAGCCAAAGCCGGATGAGTGGGGTCACAAAGTACACCCATGGTACCGGCCTGATTCGGGAAATGTACCGGACTCCAGAATACCGGCACAAACTTTCCTTCAATACCTTGAATTGTGCGCCAATCGGGATTGAACAGCACTTTCTCACCTTTCTTGAGCAATGCCATTGCTTCATCGTAATTGCGAGTATATTTCACGTCTCCCCATTTTGTGTCTACGGATGACGGATAAACCCATACGTTCCAACGGTTACAGTACTCTGTTCCGTCAAGCGACAAACAAATTTCTAATTTCGATGCGTTAGTTACCTGCTGCAACGGAAGGGAAATTTTTCCCAGTCCACCGTTATGACCGAAAGCCAATGCAGCAGCCGGAGTCTTCCCCTTGCCTAACGAGCGTCCGTCTGCGGTAATCTCCCAGGAAAGAGTGCTGTTCTTCAATTCATCCTTTCCGTAATTACAAAGTTCTATTTGTGCTTCGAATGTTTCATTATTCGTATATACAGCTTTCGGAAAACGCAGCAACGGAACTACCGGCGCGCAAAATTCACGGAATTCTTCACCTGTAAGAATGCCTTTGCTTTCCCAGAATGCATTGAGCAGTCCTACCAATGCCGTTCCCTGTCCCGGGAAATCGTGCAGATCGAGCAATTGGAATCCGCTGATGCCCGGTGTTTTCAAAGCACGCTCTATTTCTTCTTTATACAGAATGGCAGCTAATTTCCCGGATGCCTGCAAGTATTGCGGAGCCTTGTCTATCAATCCTTTCTTCTCTAAATCTTCTTTCACTGCCATGAAATTCAGCGGCATCAAAGTTCCCGTATATTTAGGAATCTCCGTAAGATCCGGATAGACAGAATACTGTCCTACTTCGTGGGTTACCAAAGGCACTTCCATACCGTCTATAGATGCACGGAAATCTTTATCAAATGACGGCTGTTTCTGATTGAATACTCCCTGTCCACGTACCCAGCCTTTCTTGGTCCACTGAGTGACGAAGAAATCATCCTGGTTTTCCGGCCAGACACCGTGGCCTTTTTCGAATGTAAAGGAAGTCGTAGTATATAAATGACGATCGTCCGCAGCCTTCATCTCACCTAACATGGATGCTAAAATATTGAAATCATATTGCAGCTCGTTTCCGATGCTCCAGAAGCAGAAAGAAGGATGATTGCCATATTCCTTACTTATACGCTTTGCTTCGGCACGCAGGAACTCGACCGTAGCAGAATCTTTTCCAAGCGTCACACTCCATACCGGAAGCTCTACCTGTACATAAAATCCCATTTCATCGGCTACATTGAACGCTGCCTCCGGCGGACACCAGGAGTGGAAACGGAGATGATTCATTCCATATTCGCGTGCAGAAGCATAAAGTTTTTCCCACGAAGCCTCATCTATAGGAGGTGTGCCGGTCAAAGGAAAAATGCAGCACTCCAATGTACCACGAAGGAATATCGGTTTTTCGTTCAACACCAGTTTGTTTCCTTCATGCCGTATATCACGCAATCCGAATGTTTCAGTTGTAAGTGAAGTCGATTTTCCGGATACTAATTCTACAGAAGCATCGTAAAGATAAGGACTGAATTCATCCCACAGAGGAGCATTATCCCCTAATTGACAGGTCAGTTCTACCGTTGAATAACCTTTTACGGCTTCTGCTTGAGTTTCGACAGAAGCGTACGATTTGCTATCATCCTTTCCTTTTACCTGCAGGCTAAGATTAACCGGTGCAGTCTGTGAAGATGAATTATATACAGAAACTACAGCCTTTACGGTACGTGAAGCAGCATCCGGATAAAGCTGCAGACTTTCTACGCGTGTTTTCTCCACAGCCTTGATGTACATGTCGCCCAAGATACCATTCCACTTCACCTGAGTGGCATCTGTATAGGCATGTGCCAAATCATTCACCGACATATCATAGCGCTTGCGGTTGTCCACTCTGACAGTCAGCACCTGTTTTTTCCCAGGCTGAATATAAGGAGTCAAGTCATACTCATGCGGAGTCGTCAGACTTTCTTCATGGCCTTCTACTTTCTGCCCGTCTATCCATACTTGTGTATCCCATAATACACGTTCCAGATGAAGGATACAATCTTTTTCTTTCCAGTCGGAAGGTACCTGAATCTCGCGTGAATACCAGGCCGGACCTACATAACTGTAGGCACGGGTAAGATGGAGCAGCTGCGGTTTCTCCAATGCAGGTTTCAATGTGCATTTAGTGCCCAGATGAGCTTCATCCGTTGTACCCGGAAGTGTAATGGAGGTATCAAACAATTTTCCGCCAAAAGAAGCGTTCATCCCCACATCAGTACTATCCAGACATACCGTCCACTGTCCGGAAAGATCCATCTGTGTAACAGGACTTGTACACGAAGCAAAAGGAAGGCAAAACAGCCAAGCGATAAGTGTATTTTTCATGATATTTTCTGTTATATTGTATTACGGATACAAAATAACAAAAAACAAACAGGGCAGGAAATGGAATATTTACCGGATAAGATGTAAAAAACTACGAAAAGGCAGACTCTACCGATGAAGTGGGAAAAGAATGGTCAGTCTGCAAGGAAAAAGCAACTACGTTTTCCCAGTACTTCCGTGGAAGTACTGAAGTACTGCAAAGGAAGTACTACAGTACTTTCAAAGAAGTTCTGCAATCCTCCTTAGAAAGTACTGCGAACCGCCAAGCCATTGTGTATCAGTCTCGCCCCACTTAACCCATCAACTCATCCCACATAAAAACACATAGCCCGCCCCTTTTTTCTGAAAAAGGAACGGGCTACAGTTTCCCGAAGGATATAACCAAATTAATCGTCAATATCAATTACGCGCATCTGGCTGTCGAATGTAATCTCCCATCGGTTAGAGAGTTTCACTTCATATTCATTGCGTTTGCGCTCTATCTGAATGATGGAAGCGTCAGGGTAATTATTCTTCACATACGTGCGGATGGCCGACGGAACAATCTGAGTCGGTACGCCGGATTTGCATTTCACTTCTGTCCAGTCGCCGGACTTGTCAAACTCAATCTTTTCGCCGTTGGTAAAAATCACATCGTATGACTTGCTGAACAAATCGCTGTCCTGTTTTGCCAAAGCTACCTTGTGGCCTTTGAAGTAAGTAGTGATGAAAGTCTGCGCCTTCGTAGGCAACTGTCCTACCTGAATCGGTTTTTCGTTATCTGCCATTGCTACGGTTGACACTGTAAACACACACACCAGTAAAAAAACTAACTTTTTCATAATGTTCTATTTTTATTAGATGAATACTTTAATGATTTATTGTACTGCAAAAATGGGATGCAAATCTGAAAAGAATCTGAAGATTTCCCCTTTTTCAACAAAAAAATCAAGAAACAATAGAAAAAATATGCTGCCCGTCTTCAAAGGTATATGAAAGAGTGAGATGATAAGCCTTACAGATGGAGTCTACCAAGGCCAGTCCAAGTCCTGTAGAACCCTCGGCTTTTCCTTCTTTATAGAAACGTTCAAAAATACGGTTCTTATCCAGTGAAGCATCTCCGGTATTGCTGATACGGAAAGAGGAAGCCGTGAAAGAAAGAGAAATCACTCCCCCCTCCGTCACATGCACAAACGCATTCTTCAGCAGATTGGTCAGCAGGACGGTAGCCAGCGACTCACTCATTTCTAAACGGAAACATTCTTCTACGTGCACTTCCACTTGCACATGACGGTAGGCATATACTTCCTTGTAATCATCCAGATACTGCAAAAGCAGCTCATTCAGGCACAAAGATTTTACGTCTGTAAACTGACGATTCTCTATCTTGCACAAAAGCAACAACGACTTATTCAGGCGTGTCAGATTTTCAAGTGTCCGATGGGTCTTCATCAGTTCGGAGAGCTGTTTCTCGGTCAATGTTTCATCCTCCATCAGCATTTCCAGGCGGTTGCGGCAAATAGCCAGCGGTGTCTGCATCTCATGTGAGGCATTTCCGATAAACAGTTTCTGCTGTTCATAGAGTTTCTCACTACGTTCCGAGAACATATTAGCCGCCTCATTCAATTTCCGGAATTCCACAATCCGAAGTGATTCATCGAGCGGTTTCTCCTTCGTTCCCAAACGATAATCTTCCAGCCATTTCAACAAAGTATAAAGTGGCCGCATATTGCGATGGAACACCCAGGCATTAACCGCTAAAATCATCAGGAACAGCAGCACATAAAGAAAGACAATCCACCCTAAAACGGCACGCTGAAGGTCGAATTTCTCAATGGTAGGAGTATAGACCACCAGTTCCATATATCCCCCGTCTTCCTTCTGGAAAATGGTCATTAATATTCTGGCAGGCTCCGTCTCTCCTTTTTCGGTAATATACACCATCTCGTCCCGATAGGATATATTAGGATAGGAGGCTGCATATTCCGGAGTGACCTCATACAGAAAGTACTGATTGTTCGAGCCGTTACTTGTATCAGGCATCTGCTCTCCCGACAGGGAACGGATAATCAACGACTCGGCATAATCGCTCAAGGAGTCATCCACTTCGTCGTTTACCTCCTCCATAATGGCCAGGTAAAACAATACCGCCCAACACGTCAGTATGACCACTAAGATGGTGGACATACGCCACATGACCAGATAAAACAGTTTCATTCTTCTACCAGTTTATAACCTATACCATACACAGCTTTCAACTCAACCGTAGCACCGGCTTCTTTCAGGTGTTTACGCAGATTCTTGATTTGTGCATAGATAAAGTCAAAATTATCTACCTGGTCAATATGGTCTCCCCATACAGATTCAGCCAGTGTGGTTTTGTTTACCAATCTTCCGGGACGCAGCATAAAATACAGCAGAATATCGTATTCTTTCCGGTTCAGGTCCAGTTCCTTCCCTCCTACTGCAACCTTAAAATGGTCTGGGATGACTTCTACATTGCCATAGCTTACCTTCTTTTCTCCTTCCCGCTGGTTACGACGGAACAGACTCTTCAATCGCGCATGAAGCTCGGCCAAATGATAAGGCTTAGGGAGATAATCATCCGCTCCTAAATCCAAGCCTTTGACTTTGTCTTCCAAAGAATCCTTGGCCGACAGAATAATGACATTGGTCCGTTTTCCCAACGCATGCAGTTCTTCCAGCAAATCAAGTCCGGAGCCGTCCGGCAACATTATATCCAGCAATATGCAATCGTAGTCGTAATCCTCTATTTTACGAAGTGCCGTTTTATAATCGGGTGCCTGCGACACGACATAGCGTTCTTTCTCCAACGAACGGGTGGTAATTTCCCGCAAGTCTGCATCATCTTCAACGATTAATATTTTCATGGCATATAGTTTTTGAAAACAAAAAAAGCCATTCCGAATATCAAAATTATCCGGAATGGCCTGTTTATATGATTATCTGAACAGACAGAGGTCTTTATTCATTAAACCAGCGTACATAACAGAAGTCCTGACGGTGAGGCAGTGCATCGTTCTTCGGGAACATACGGTAAGCTACCTTAAAACTACCCGCATTTGACAAACCTGCAATCATTTCGAAAGTAAACAAGTTGCCTTCACGTTTCACCATCTTCATCGGGTTAACCGCATAAATGTATTCACGGCCTTCTGCATTGGTATAAGTAACCACCTGTTCGATACCGATGGCATCGTCCAGACCCTTTTCATCTACCACGCAAGTAAGCTTATAGTCTTTACCGCTTTCTACGTTACCGTTGCACAAATCCTGACACTTGTTGAATGAAACAACCTGAATTTCATCCCATTTAGCGGCTACTTCTTCCTTCCATGCAGCCAGTTTCTTCACTTGTTCGTAGTTGTTTGCTTCAAGCGCGTGGAAACGTTCAGCTTCCTTACCATAGAACTTAGCGAAGTAATCATCCAACTGACGTTTCATGGTATAATGAGGAGCAACCTGAGCGATAGAGTTCTTAATAGTCTTTATCCAACCTTCAGAATATCCTTTCTTGTTTCTTGCATAATACAACGGCAGGATTTCTGTTTCCAGGATACTGTAGATAGTAGCAGCATCCAGCTGATCCTGATGTTCCTGGTTCTGGTAAGTACGTTTTTCAGTCAATGCCCATCCGGCACCTTCACGGTAACCTTCCAGCCACCATCCGTCCAATACAGAGAAGTTAACCACACCGTTCATCAAGGCTTTTTCACCTGATGTACCAGATGCTTCCAACGGACGAGTCGGAGTATTCATCCAGATATCTACACCAGATACCAGGCGACGAGCCAGCTTCATATCGTAGTTTTCCAAGAAAATAATCTTTCCTAAGAATTCCGGACGGTTAGAGATTTCAATAATTTTCTTGATCAATCCCTGACCAGCACCATCGTGCGGGTGAGCTTTACCAGCAAACAAGAACTGAACCGGATAGTCAGGATTGTTTACAATCTTAGCCAAACGATCCAAGTCAGTGAACAACAAGTGTGCACGCTTGTAAGTAGCAAAACGACGAGCAAAACCAATCAGCAAGGCATTCGGGTTAATCTTATCCATCAAAGATACCACACGTGACGGGTCTCTCTGGTTCTTCAACCATGTATCACGGAACTGATCGCGGATGTAGTTAATCAGTTTGTTCTTCAAAGCCACACGAGTCTTCCAGATTTCTTCATCAGGCACATTGTAGATGCGTTCCCAAATTTTCGGATTTGACTGGTCGTGCATGAAGTTCTTATCAAAGTATTTATTATACAAAGCTTTCCATTCAGAAGCACACCAAGTGGGGAAATGTACACCGTTAGTTACATAACCTACATGATTTTCTTCAGGGAAATAGCCTTTCCAGATTCCAGAGAACATTTCCTGAGAAACCTTTCCGTGCAACCAGCTTACACCGTTCACTTCCTGACAAGTGTTGCAAGCAAATGTAGACATACAGAAACGTTCATTCGGATCACCCGGATTGATACGTCCCAAGTCCATCAAATCCTGCCAGCTGATTCCCATACGCTGCGGATAACCGCCCATGTACTTACCGAATAGTCCTTCATCGAAATAGTCATGTCCAGCCGGAACCGGAGTATGTACAGTATACAGAGAAGAAGCACGAACTACTTCCAATGCTTCGTCAAATGACATTCCGCTTTCTACGTAGTCACACAGACGCTGTACATTACACAATGCCGCATGTCCTTCGTTGCAATGATATACATCTTTCTTGATGCCCAGTTTCTTCAGCAACAGCACACCACCGATACCCAGCAAGATTTCCTGTTTCAAGCGGTTTTCCCAGTCACCACCATACAACTGATGAGTAATAGAACGGTCGAATTCGCTGTTCATTTCATTGTCTGTATCCAACAGATACAAAGGCACACGACCTACATTAACTCTCCATACGTATGCATGTACATAATAGTTCAAATAAGGTACATCCAATACCATCGGCTGGTCATTTTCATCCTTCACGCGTTCCAAAGGAAGGCTTCCGAAGTTCTGAGCTTCATAGTTAGCAATCTGCTGACCGTCCATTGAAAGACTCTGTGTGAAGTAGCCGTAACGGTACAAGAAACCGATACCGCACATATCCACATTACTGTCTGAAGCTTCTTTCAGGTAGTCACCGGCCAAAATACCCAGACCACCAGAATAAATCTTCAGTACATGAGTCAAACCGTATTCCATACAGAAATAAGCTACAGACGGACGGTTCTTGTCTGGTTCTACAGACATATATTCAGTAAATCTATCATAGATTGCATTAATCTTACCCAACATTTCTTTATCTACAGACAGAGCTTCCAGCTTTTCGTAGTTAAGACGTTCCAGCAAAGCAACAGGGTTCTGTCCGACAGCACGCCACAATTCCGGGTCAAGTTCTCTAAACATTTCAGTAGCATCATCATTCCATGCCCACCAAATGTTACGAGCCATCACTTCCAGCATCTTCAAAGATTCCGGTATGCGAGATTTCACATTAATTTCTCTCCAAACAGGAGTATTAGCATAGTTTGTTTTGATTTTCATATCACTAATGTTTTATAAGTTCATTTTTGTTTATAAGATTTGCAACGTTCTTTTGCATTACGCAAAGCCACGTCGTATGCTTCATAATAATAGCGTATAAAATGTTTCCACAAAGCCTTTTCAGCAATGTCGGCCGCATTTTTTCGAATTATCTGTACTTCAGACTCCGGCAACTTAGCAAATTCGGTAATCGTATCACGAATTACATCTGCCACTTCCGAATAATTGTAGTCGGTACGATGAATAACTTTTACACCGTCTTCCAATGTGCCGGGACGACCTTTCAATGAATTTACCCACAAACCGAATCCTGCCAGATCCGTCGTAATGGCAGGCACTTTGAATGCCACACTTTCCAATGGAGTATAGCCCCATGGCTCATAATATGACGGATATACGCTCAAGTCTGCCCCTATAATCAAATCGTAATAGGTTTCATTCAATATTCCGTCGTTGCCATCCAGATAGCAAGGCACAAATATAACCTTTACTTTTGACTCCGGAGAGTTAGACATGTTCAAATACTTCAACATATCCAACACCTGGTCATGGCTCATATTATGCAACCAGTGCGTAATAAAAGGACATTCCAGCGGTGTATTGTAATCTTCATTGCTTTCCAAACGTTGTTTCAAGTCTTCACGGGCATCGCCTACCCATCCTGGCACATTGACAAAAGCCACAACTTCACGGTTCAGGCTCTTTTTACGTGTCAAACGGTTCAACGCTTCCAGATACACGTTTATACCCTTGTTTTTGAATTCATAACGACCGCTTGTTCCTACAATCAGCGTATCATCGCCCAAATGAGTACCCAGCAACTTGTTAGCCAAATTCAGCAACAAAGCACGGGCATATTTTCTTTTCTTTTCAAACTCTTCTCCTTTGGGAACGAAATCATCTTCAAAACCATTCATCAGGACCACGTCCGCCTCTTTGTCCAACAATTCCTTACATTCATTGTTGGTAATATCGCTGACTGTAGTAAAACAATCTACATGATGGGCTGTCTGCTTTTCAATAGAGTGCTTTGACTCTACATTCAGTTCACGGGACATCTGGTCACCGTTATAAGCAAACAAGTAATCATAGAGAGGTTTATTATTTCCTGCAATGGAACGCCCGATAGTAGTAGCGTGTGTAGTGAAGATTGTAGCAATTTCCGGAACGTGTTTTTGCAAGTATAGTGCGCCAAGGCCAGTCATCCATTCATGAGCTTGATATATCACCTTATCGCTCATTGTCAGGTTGTAACGATAAAAACTTTCGACTACTTTTCCCGCAGCATACGAGAACATAGAAGCTTCATCATAATCTCCATAAGCATGCAAGGAATCTACTTGAAAATCGATCCATGCCTGAGTATATATCTCATTTTTATCCTTATAGAAAGGAGTGAAATCGACTAAAATAGCAATCGGCTTACCTGGAATATTCCAACGCCCTATGCGTACTTTCAAATCATCTTTCTTGATTGCATGCTCTCTCCATGCCTGAAGAAGCTTTGACTCTTCCACAAACAACGGATTTTCCTTACCCGACCAGAAATCTGGTCCTATAAAAAAAATTCGATCAGGGAAAGTATTCTGCAAGGTTTTTGCTCTTGTAGACAATACAGTGTATATGCCACCCACTTTATTACATACTTCCAAACTGGATTCGAAAATATAATCAGGTGTTAGTAACTGTTTCATCATCGTATCATTAATATCTTCTAAATCAGCCGCAAATATACAAAAAATATTTAATCGGAAGAAAAAAAAGGAAAGTTTTGTATTGCTACACTAATTTATGCAT